>CAMYKF010000020.1 GCA_947258905.1 uncultured Pirellulaceae bacterium
CCCGATGGAATCGGGATTTCGACCCTCCCGGGGGGAGGGTCAGGGGCTGAGGTATTCCAGCAAATGAAAACTTGCCACTAAATTCCGCGAAGAGCCTCCAGAGGGAGGGTGGCTTAAACTGGGTCGACCTTTGTCTTCATGGAACACCAATCGTTTACTGCACTAGTTGCCGCCGATAATCGATACGCCGTCGACAAACGAAACGGGGAAAATCCCATAGAAGGATTGCGTGAAGTACAGGTCCACGGCGTCGGCAATTCGCTGAATCGGCATCTTGGGAACCAGCACGATGTCCGAATCACGCAGCCAGATTTCATCCGATGGCATCGGTCGCTTGCCCCACAATCCGCCGGAGAGATCCAGGCGAATCGCCATCAGTCGCCAGTTGTGATCGCGACGGAACACAACGATCTGACGCAGATTGCCACCGGGATTCCAGCCGCCAGCCAGAGCAATGGCTTGCATGGCAGTGGTGGGCGCTTCCATGGTGAATCGACCGGGCTCGGCCACTTCGCCCAGCACGTACACAAATCGGGACGCCCGGGTCGTTAACAATGGCGTGACCTCAACACCGTGGATGAGCTCACGGTATCGCATGTTGACTTCCCGCTCCAGTTCGTCCAGTGACAGTCCGGCAGCGGGAATGGCTCCCAGCATCGGCAACTGGACCGTGCCGTCCGGCGAGACGGTGGCGGGTCGGGCCTGGCCACCGGATCCGAAACGGGCGTCGACCGCGTTGATCAGGTCCTGCAAACGGGTATCGGTTCTCGTACCGCTGACGATGATCGCGGGATCGGCACCTTCCGCGAAGAATGCCTTGTAGCGTTCATTCAATTCGTCCTGCAGTTCCTCAATGGTCTTGCGTGCGGCAAGCACGCGGCCAATCAGCCGCAATGAGATCGAACCGTCAGGCAGGATTTCAATCGGATCGGTTGAGTTACCCTGATTCAGCGATTCGTCTGCGGACGAGCTGATGCGGATTTGATCACCGACACCCAGCCGATACGGCTGGAACATCTGCTCACGGGTAAGCTGGTAGACAAATTCCAGGTCGTCGTCGACGCGGACTCTGTAGACCGGAACATGCGGACCGCGGGCGGGCCCGATGTACTCGCCAAAGGCAAAGGCTTCCCAGGGAATCATCGATTCCTGCACCCAGGTCGGCTCGCAGTCGTGCCCCAGGCAACTGTTTTGATCAACACCGCGAAAGAACTTGACGGCTCCGACTTCGGTTCCGTACGGGACCCCCTGGCCGCTGTGACAATCCGCACCGCCGGCCACTTGGACCGGAGTCCAGGTATTGGGCTGCATTTCCTGAGCCATGATCGGTGCTGCGGCAAGCACAAGACTGGTCACGAGAGAAAGCAAGATACCCTTGAGTGAACGCTTCATCGGAAAGTTCCTGTATGGTCCTGTGTTGAATAAATTCATTGCTGACATCAGTCGACGCGGGATGTCTAGAACAGCTTTTTCATGGAGCCAAAGATACCTTTGGGCTTTTCCTGTTCGGTTTCGGCTTCGACGGCCTGAGCGGTCTGCACCGGCCGGGCGGCGGGAGCCTCCTCGGCGATGGCAGCATTCTCGGCGAACTGCTGCGGAGTCACCCATTGTCCGGGACCACCGCCCTCCGGAGTCACGCCTTGCAACTTGTCGGACTCCAGGCTGGCCATGCTGGCGAGCTCGGCTTCGCCCAGACGGTTATGCACGGTAGCCAGATTCTGCCAGGTTTCGGGAAGTTGCTGCGTCTGCAGACTTTGAATGAACAGGTTTTTGGCCTTTTGCCACTGGCCATTGCGAGCCATCAGCACGCCCAGTTCATTGGCACTTTGGTAGTGCTGCGGATTGGCCGAAAGGGCAGACTGGTACATCACCATGGCCTTGACGCCGTTGACGGGATTGGCGGATCCACCGGACCGGGCAGTCGCGGCCAACAGCTTGCCCAGGGCATACAACGCTTCGGACCCGGCCATGGATTGCGCCACGGCACTGGACATCTCGTCCTGGGCATAGGCGTAATAGGTCAGCATGGCCTGAATGGGCGTAATCTGGTCGGCCAGTTGCGGATCAATCAGTCGGCTGGAATGGGTTTCCAGAATCATGCCCATATCCATGTTCAGTTGCTGCTCGGTATCCCTGGCAACAAAGTCGTCGGCTTCGCCCAACGCACGCAGGGCACTGGCCAGTCGCGCGGTGTATTCGCGAGACCCGCTTTGCACGTCGTAGGCGTCAGCGATCAGCCGCAGAGCCTGCACATATTCCTGGCGAGCTGCAAAGGTAGCTCCCCGTCGGGCCAGTGACTTGCCATAAGCCACTCGTTCCTGGGCGCGTTGCTCGACGATGGGCGAAACCCGCATCACCGGCGCTGCCTGCACTTCCACCAGAGTATCTTCGGGAGTTGCGTCTTGTGCCACCAGCGCTGCCGGTTGCGACAACTCGTCGGCGGTCGTTGGCGCGAATTCGCTGGCCACGTCCTGCGTCTGCTCCATCATGTCAGCGGCGGATTCGGTCGCGGTAGCCGGATCCTGCATTTGCATCTCGGCGACGGGCTTGGCGACCGGTTGCGGCTCGGTTGCCAGGTCCATGGGTTGCGTTTCCTGGTTTGTCGTTTCGGCAGTCCATGACGGCAGGCCGGAAAACGCCGGGGATGCGGGCAGTTCATCTTCGTTGGTTGCGATTTCGGCGGGCATTTCAACCCGCTCGGATGCCGGTGTTTCCGGCGTAGCGATCGTGTCGGCTTGCAGATTGGGAATCTCGGGGACGAAGGAATCGTTGTCCTCAAGCTGGACTGGATTGGGCATGGATTGATTCAGGGCTTCAGCCATCGCATTGGCCATGGCCGCCGCATCATCGGTCGGCAGCGAACGAACTTTCGTCATACGCGAAGTCTCTGTGGACGAAAGCTCAGTCAACGTTTGAGGTGGCTGGAACGGCTGTATGTTTGACGTTGCTGCCGTATCACGCTGGGCCGTCACTTCTTGCTGGCCGGTAGACGGATTCGTTACCGCATTCTGGCCAGCAAACGGGTTGCTCAGACGATGGCTGCTGGCAGTCGGTACTGAAGCGGAAGGAGTGTCGGCAGCCATCCGCGTGATCGGCAGGGAGCGCGTCGGCGACGGGGATTCCACTGGCGGCAAGGCTGTCGTTTGGGTTGCCGGTTCCACCGGAGGCAAATTGGTCACCGAGCGACGCGACGTGCGGGAATTGGAAAACGGATTGGCAAGCGGCTGGAATCCGTCGCTGTCGTTCAGCGCGGTCTGACGAACCTGACCCGGTGCCGCATCCTCAATCGATCCAATGACCGACAGGGATTGCCAGCCATCCTGGCCGGGCTTCACCAGCGGTGCGGGTTTGGGAACCTCGTTCAGAGGGTAGCGGTCCAGCGGTTGCCAGCCGGCCAGCCCGAAGTCGCCGCTAATTCTCACCGGCTCCAGCGGCGACGTTTCCTGTGCCGTCTCCGACGACGGTGCCGTGAGAATTTTTCCACAGCTGTATATCCCCGTGAACGCCAGGGCGAGGAGTAAGATCGTTTTCGATGCTGATTTCATTACCGACAAGCTCCATGCTCGGATGACAACGCGCGACCCATCGACAGCGCGTAATGCGGGTCGTAGCACGAGTACTTATCGACCGGAAGATTCGGGAATAAACGGAAAAACGGGTATTGCGAGCTTCCCGGTCGAACCCTCAGTCGAATAATCGCTACAGCCGGAAAAGATCAACAGGGGGAAGTACCTGACAGGCACAATCCGCAAGGTTTACCAAGCTTGTGCACGCCGAATAATCCGACCCCTGCGGGCCGCCCCAGGGAACTTGCGGGCCGTGCGATGGCCTTCCAGGGCCGTCGCGAACACTGCCCTGTACGATGGCCTTCCGAGGCCGTCGATCTCACGGCCTGTATCCCTGGACAGCTCTGAAGGCCGTTGTACGAAGAAAAAACCCGGCCTGATTCCAGACCGGGTCGCGTCGTTGTTTGGATATGGCAAGCGGTCTTTAGCTGGTCGATACCGCTGCGCTGGCAGGCGACTCCTCGCCAGCATCTTCGCCTTCGGCCGCGGGCGTTTCTTCTTCCACCTTGCCGTGCTCTCCGGCGATCATCTGATCCAGTACTCGGGCGATACGCTGGAACAAAATATCGCCCGGGTTGTCGGCAGATTTCTGAATGTGCGCCGTAATGGCCACCGGACCTTCAAAGTCTGATTCGATCAACCAGTTCAGGGTGTCCTGACACAACGAACCAGAGTTTTGACCAGGCTCCAGTCGCCGTGTGCGATCAGCATTGGCCGGGTCATAATCCTCCGGAGGATCCGCCAGACGAACTTCATACACTTCGCCGAGGTTCAGTTCCTTGAGTTGAGCCAGCGATCCGCCACCGACTTGCCAGTTCCACGTATCCAGTACCAGGCCACAGTTGGGATGCCCGACGGACTTGACCAGGGCCACGATTTCTTCCGGCTTGTGGATGAACTGCATGTCGTCACCGGTGGGTTGGCCAGCCGTGAATTGCAGTCCCAATTTGGTATCAATTTCTGCCAGCTTGCCGGCCACCTCGGCCAGCCGCGTGCGGTGCTTTTCAAAGTTCTCCACATAAGGCAATGACGGATGCGTGGGCGAAACTCGCACATAACAATGCGTCGCCCCGATCGACTTGGCCAGTTCGCAGGCGGCGTCGAGTTTCGCGCTCTCGGCAGCAAAATCCTCGTCGCTGGCATTAAAGTCGATGGGCAAGCGGAAAGTGCCGATTTCGACCGAGGCACTGTTGACGAACTGCGTCGCAAACTGGTGGCCCATTTTCTCGGCGCGACCGATCATGTCTTCCATGTCGATCTCGATTCCCTTGTATCCGTAGGTCAGGGCGAGTTCGATCAGTTCGTTTTGACGGATGGTCACACCCAGACCGTCAGTGCAGAGTATTTTGTACATGAGCATTTCCTTTATTCTGGATGCCTTGGCGAGCGGACAGCGGGCGAATCGCGAGGCGAAGTGCGTAGTCGGCGGGCCTGGAAGAACGGGCGATTATGCAAAAAAAAGCGATGTTTCGCCAGTGGAAAACCGATTTAACAACGTCCCTGCCGGGTGCGGATTCTCAAGGAATCGCAATGTCAAACTCGCTTTGATTCGTCCAGTTTCCGCTTGCGGGCAACTATGCCACCCCAGTCGACCGCTAAGGGAACCTGACGCTGGTCTTTTGGGTCAGCGGGACGTAGTATGATTTAGCTAAATCGTGTGGCCGGCCGGCGGAAAACGGTGGCGGTTGCCGCCTCCCTCATCTGCCTCGTACCAAGGGGAAATGATGTGCGGAGCGCCAACCTGCCTCCTGCCATCCGCCTCCTGCCACCGGATAACCGGGGGCGAATTGGATTCGACCGGATACTGGAAGCGATAGTGGCGTGTCGTGGTTGGTCAGAGGGCCACGTAAAAATCTGACTAAAACCTTAATTGCAACTGATAACTCTTTTGCATTGGCTGCGTAGCAATACAAAGCCCCGGCTGATGGATTTTTCCGGAGAGTCCTGAAAGCCGGTCGCCAATTCCGGATCGCCAGCAGTCATGTCGGGCACGCTGCTGGTTAAACAAAGTTCTCGGCTAGTCCGGTCTTCAGTCTGTCGATAGACGGCTGACCGGGCGAAACTCAAATTATCGACTACACACGTAGAGGCTATGGTGGAATTATCGCGGGACGCGGGTTCGATCCCCGCCGCCTCCACTCGATGCGTCCCGCCCTCGCTAGCGAGGTGCGGGACTTGCTCGTGGCGGGCCATCGACATTAACACGAATTGATGAATCATCGGGACGCACCGAGTGTCCTTACCGAGTGCAGCGAGTCGAAGGGCGAACTTGCCCCTTCGCCAAAGACGCAATGTCGCGACAAAACCTGCTCTCTTTTTCGCCAGTAATTGGGCCGTCGTTTGCAGGAACTCCACACGACGAAAGCCGCGCGACTCGTGGTTCTCAGAGTAGTTCTTGAGCGACAACACGTAATTCAATCATCATCGCGGCAGCGAAGTCCCGGCGGCTGAATGCGCGGTCGTCTGATTTAAAGGGAACTTCCTAAACACTCTTCTTCGCGAGGGAAGGCCAGGGAATTAGCCTTGGGGTATTCCTTAGATAATCCTGATATTCCAGATCGTTTCCCCAACGATCGTTGGCGCGTTTCTGAAGCATTGGGATTCCACTGATTCTCGTCAACAAAAAGTACACGAATACAGGAGATACAACTGTAAACCAGCGATAACCACTTAAAACCGGTAAAGCCATGATTAGCATTCCGGTCCATAGAACAATCTCGCCAAAATAGTTTGGATGGCGGGACCAGGCCCACAATCCCGTATTGATAAATCGATCCTTGTTTGCAGGATCGTTTTTGAAACTCGATTTCTGATAATCCGCGACGACCTCGATTGAAAAACCAGTCAACCAAACGAAAAGCCCGAGAACTCCGATCCAGCCAAAATTCACGTTCTCGGCAGAAGTGATAATGACAAAGGCTGTCGAGGCGGTCAACGAAACCCACAAACCCTGAATCGTCCAGGTCATCAAGAATTGCCAAAAGTCGTACTTCATTTGATTGAACCGGACATCGTGACCATCGCGTTGAATTCTCCGGTAAAGAAAGGTTCCCAACCTGCCTGCCCAGACGATTACCAGCCCCGCAGCAATCCACGCCCGAAGATCCACTTCTTCCGAAAATACAACAGCCGCCAGGGTGGCGGTGATGTAGGTGATTGCTCCGGTAAGGTCAAAGTACTTTTCTGTGTGAAAAGCGAAGGAGGGGATGAATGCGATCCAGTTAATGAAGTAGGCCCATCCAATAATCAACGCGAAAACCGGAATCTGGCCCCATTTGTCGCTTCCGAAACTACCAAGCCAGGCAATCAAAGCGCCCAACAAAATACTCACTGCGATTCCAATTAACCAAATCGGGCGTCGCTGAGGAACAGATTCGGTCGTTGCCGTTTTGCTTTTCTTGCTCACAAGAATTTTACCGTTTTTTATATTTGTGCCTGAAACGATTCGGTTGTTGCTCGTTGGAAACCATCATTCTGGTCCCGGGTTGTGTAACAAAGGTCTGCAGTAGATCCAGCCGTTTGTTCTACCCCTGCGACCCATATGGCGCAATCTTTGATATAGACCTGAACCAGCATCAGGGACCCCGAGGTACGGCACCGAGGTAACGGTCGTGTCGGTGTAAGCGGAATGATTATCTTCTTTAACTGGAAAGCAGGTAAATGTACGCAGCTCTG
>CAMYKF010000021.1 GCA_947258905.1 uncultured Pirellulaceae bacterium
TCAGGTTTTTGTCAGGACGCTCCCTGCTCTATTCTGCCAGGCATTGTCCTCCCGATTGTCGGACTCTTGAGACAAGAAAAGTGGCAGGGCGCAAGCCCTGCGGTCCTGAATCACTCGGGATAAACCGGAGGGCTTGCGCCCTGCCGCTAAAACAGGTGTTCTGCGAGTTTGTGGGTGCTCCGATTCTGACGAAGATTTATTTAGTCGATTTGTTGCCAATCGTATTCAGTTTTGCCATCAGGGTCCAAAAGGAGCAGTCGGTCTTTCGTCAATTCGAGGATCTTCTGAATTGATTCGGTTCCCATCATTTGCAGAATCAGGCTTACGCGGGTTTCCGGTGTGCCACCGACGGCTTTCTGCCGGAATTGTCCGCCTTCAATGCTCCACTCTTCATCGAAGATCAGTTGCTGTGCAAATAGCCTGTTCAGGCCACCCGGTTCGACCACCATTGTGGCGGTTCCATCGGCCCGCACGGTCAGCGTCCTCCGCCCCTTGTAATCATCCTGCCAGGTGCCGACGATCAGTTCCCGGTACTGTTGGTCCAGACCAGGATCGGTGGAACCGACGTCCTGATGCTCTGCAGCCGATTTGGGCCAGCACATGGCTACGACCGCGGCAACAATCGCCAGCAACGAAATGGCGAAGATCCGGCTAATGAGCGGTCTTTTATTCTCGTTGGGCCGCATTGTCATCGCTCAAAGCCCGGCATCCTTTTTACGCCGTCTCCCTGTGTTCATAAGCAGTCACGTGTGAACTACCATTCTAAATCCTAGCGGCTTTTGGGTTCGCGCAGGAGTGTCGATTCCACCTTGAGAATTATTCAGCGGGAGCGGCAACCAGGTTAAGGTGGCAGGAGCCAACGTTTCGGGCCGTATTTTGCGCATGCATGACGACTCATCGAATCGGATCAGCAACAATCGGCCGATGCTCATTTTTACTACCCGGATTATTGACCCATTTGCCAATAAAATGTTTTTGATTGCCTGATTCGACGATTTCGCTGTTTTTTGTCTGGCGCGCAAACAATGGAGTTGGAACCCCGTGTTATCGAGTGGTTACTCAATGGTGACCCGTCGATACGCTGGCAAGTCAAACGGGATTTGCTCGACAAACCGTACAAGACGGAACGAAAACTGGTTGCGAAAAAAGGATGGGGACGGCGAATCCTGGCCCTGCAGTGCGACGATGGTCGCTGGACCAACCAGCGCGGTCCTGCCGGGTATCGAGGGTTGTACATTCCAAAATGGACATCGACGACGTATACACTCATATTGCTCCGCCGATTCGGAATCGAACCAGGGAATCGCCAATGCCAACGCGGCTGCGATGCGCTCATTGATGGTTCGCAATGGTTTGACGACGGCAGCGTTGCCCCGTGGAAAGCCAAAAGAACGGATACCTGTGTCTGCGGGATGTTTCTGGGTCTGCTTTCCTACTTCGACCATCGCGATATCGAAGCGCGGGACGGTTTAATCGGATATTTGCGCAAACAGCAGAAACCTGATGGCGGATGGAATTGCCTGCCGTCGGATAACAGTTCCGTTCACTCCACGATTACGATTTTGGAAGGACTGCAACTTGCACGCCAACGGTCGCCATGTCGGGAGCTGGATGTGTCGATCAGGCGTGGACAGGAGTATCTATTGCAGCGTCGTCTGATGCGTTCCAGGCAGACCGGAGAGATCATCGATTCGAGGTTTCTCAGATTCAGTTTTCCACCGCGGTGGAAGTACGACGTATTAAGAGCACTTGAGCACTTCCGCGACGCGAATGCACGCGACGCACGACTGGAGGAGCCGATCGCACTGGTGTTAAGAAAACGCACGAAAAACGGAACCTGGAAATTGCAAAACCGCCATGCGGGCCAGACACATTTTGAAATGGAGAAAGCCGGGCAGGCGAGTCGCTGGAACACCCTGCGGGCCTTGCGAGTCCTGCTCTGGTGGAACGAACCGTAGACCAAACAAAAGAAGGGGACGCGTCGCTGCGACCCGTTTTCATTCCCCGAATTATCCATGTAAACCGTTTGCGAAGGAGGTCGCGTTTGACACCGATCGCCACTTTGCATAGGGTGCAATCTCATCATTTCATACCGCTCTCAGTTGCGGGTAACTTCAGGAGGCCTGCTGCGGCGGCCTCCGGTAGAAACATCTATTCTTGGGGGATGCAATGAAAACGTTCCGAATCTTGTACAAAGCTGTATTAACCCTTGCCTGCTTTGCCGCCACACCGATCTTTGCAAACGATCTGGAGCTCGAAGGTGATTGGACGCTGACTGGCGATGTCGACGGGAATGTGAAAATCACCGACGGAACCCTTACGGTACTCGGTCAGCTCGATGGCAATATTGAACAAATTGGAAGTGGATCTGTCGTGATCCTCGAAGGCGCCTCCGTTGACGGAAATATCAAGGAGTTAGGTGACGGTGATGTGTTTCTGGCCGGAAACATCGACGGGAATATCGAGGAGGAAGGCGAGGGATGCGTAATCGTCGTCCCCTCGGCCGACGGTTCGCTTGACGGAAATATCAAGGAAAAGGACGACGGTGACGTAATCGTGGAAGGAAATTACGATGGTGTCGTCGAGGAAGAGGGCGACGGGTCAGTCATTATCGAATTCGGCGCTTCGTCCAATGGCGATATTATCGAAAAGGACAGCGGACACATCCTGGTGGCCGGGATTCAGGGCGGCAATGTCGAAGAGTCCGGCGATGGGAACGTGATCGTTACCGACACCGGCATCGTTTTTGGGAATGTCTTTGAAAAGGACAACGGGACCGTATTCAACTTCGGCCAGGTATTTGGCAATATCATTGAGGATTGACCTTGCGGCCGCGCACAAAAGGTTATTTTAGACACAAGCCTGTGTTGGCAGTTCCGCGCTAATCGAATGCCTGCAGGATGACCTAATCTTGCAGTGTTTGTTGCTTGAGCAGAAAAGGGGACGCAGCTGCGTTCCCTTTTTGATTATCAATGGAAGCGACTTGATCTGACAGGCCCGGGCTTTAGCTCGTTTTAATGCGTCGTAAGTAACCTCCTGCCCCCGGCGTAAACGGCGTAAACGCCGGGCCTGATAACGGACTTGCACGCATACGCGGCGTGAGCATTTAGCTGCGCCGCGAGGTTTAATCCCGGCTTTTTGCCGAAATCGCATAGAAGGAAACAGGAAACGCCTTTTTTTTGAGCCGGGCGCAGTTTCGCGATATATTGATCGGATCGACGGTCAGTCCATTGAGCATTGAAACGACATCAAAGGAAGGCACCACAAATGAACGCGTCAAACTGGTTTGCAATTGCGATTCTCGCGCTGGTGCTCCTTCCGATGCCCACGCTGCATGCCCAGGATGCAGGCACCCTGGATGCCGCCAAGGCGGCGCGGCTCAAACAGGATAGGCCCTATTCACCATACGCAAATCGAGCCTTTCCAACTCGCCCGCTATTCGGCGACACCCACTTGCACACCGCCATGTCGCTGGATGCAGGGGTGTTCGGTGCGACACTCATGCCCAGGGACGCTTACCGCTTTGCCCGCGGTCAGCAGGTAACGAGTTCCAGCGGACAACCGGTACGGCTATCACGCCCGCTCGATTTTCTGGTCATCACCGACCACTCCGACAACATGGGTTGGGTTACCGACCTGAAGGCAGGCAAACCCGAACTGCTCGCCGACGAGTATGGCAGACGTTGGTATGACATGATTCAGGAGGGCGAAGGCAATGCGGCGGCACTGGAAATGATCGGTCTTTTTTCCCAGGGCAATTTTCCTGAGGCCCAGATGTATGCACCTGACACCCCGGGTTATCGCCACGCTTGGGAAGATTCCGTCGCAGCAGCCGAAGAGTACAACGAGCCGGGGCAGTTTACGGCGCTGATTGGTTTCGAGTGGACCTCGCTGGTAAGGGGAGGCAACATGCACCGGAACGTGATCTTCCGCGACAACGCGGATCGGGCCTTGCAAACAGTTCCGTATACGACCACACCGCCTGACGGCAGCCCTAACCCGGTCGACTTGTGGAAATGGATGGAAGCCTATGAAGAAAAAACAGGCGGTCGCGCTTTGGCCATTCCACATAATGGAAATCTGGCAAACGGAATTATGTTCCCTGTCGAAACGGCCTACACCGGCAATGAAGTTGACGCGGATTACGTCGAGCAGCGAGCCAAATGGGAACGTCTGTACGAAGTCACTCAGACCAAGGGCGACGGCGAAGCACATCCTTACCTGTCGCCGAACGACGAGTTCGCGGACTTCGAAACCTGGGACAAGGCCAACCTCGACGCCAGTCAGGCCAAAACGGCGGACATGCTGCAATACGAGTACGCACGTGCGGCACTCAAGAACGGTCTTGTGCTTGAAGCCCGCCTTGGCACCAATCCATACAAATTCGGCATGATTGGCAGCTCGGACGCGCACACAGGCCTCGCCGCCATGGAAGAAGAGAATTTCTTTGGCAAGACCTTTGCGCAGGAGCCAAGCACTGAGCGGATGTTCACCAAGTTCATGGACAACCCGGATATTGGTGCGACGATCTTCGACTGGGAGATCTGTTCTGCTGGATATGCCGCGGTTTGGGCGGCAGAAAACACCCGGGCAGCCATTTGGGATGCCATGCACCGGCGAGAGACTTATGCAACCACCGGCACGCGGATGGTGGTACGTTTTTTCGGCGGCTGGGAATTTGAGGAAAGCGACGCCGCCACTCGCAATCCTGCCTTTGCCGGCTACACCAAAGGCGTTCCGATGGGCGGCGACATGATTGGCAAATCCGAAGGCAGGTCCCCAAGCTTTCTGGTGGCTGCGCTCAAGGATCCCATCGGCGCGAATATCGATCGCATCCAGATCGTCAAAGGCTGGCTCGACGCCAATGGTCAGCCGCAAGAGAGAGTCTTCGACGTGGTGTGGAGTGGCGACCGCCAGCCCGGCAGTGACGGCAAGGTGCCACCGGTGGGCAGCACGGTTGATATCGAAAACGCGACGTGGACGAACACAATCGGTTCGCCCGAAATGATCAAGGTTTGGACCGACCCTGAGTTCGATCCATCGCTACCGGCGTTTTATTACGCTCGCGTACTTGAGATTCCCACGCCTCGCTGGACGGCTTACGACGCCAAGCGCTTTGGAATCGAGCCGCCCGAGGGTGCGCGGATGACCCTTCAGGAACGCGCCTACACTTCGCCGATTTGGTATACGCCACAATAAGCACCAATCGTAAATCGCAAATCGTAGCGGTGGCTTCCCGCCGCCGACCATGGCCTACTCGGTCAACGTCTCCATTGCTCCGGGGTTCAGGATTGATTCCTACCTGTCCGAATCCGGCTCGTGTTCGGTGTTCTGGGCGCCGTTAAAAGACGATTGTCGAGCAGGATTCCCGGCAACAGGAATCAACTGGGATCGGGCCGGACTCTGTTGGTCAGAGCAAGCATTCGTCGGCCACCTTCGCGGTTAAGCGTGAACTATTTGGCCAACCTATCACATCCTAATACAGCATCGATGAGTCCTGACCCCTTTTCCCCGTCTGGAGTGCTGTGGACAAATTATCCGCCCGTTGAGGCTGAACTCGCGACTTCGGAAAACAGTTCGGCATCCAGGTTATGCAGAATCTCGCGGATTCGCGGCAATGCTTCCTGCGTCGTTTGATAACCGACCTCGGCCATCTCCAGCGCTTTGGAAAAAGCGGTTGAGTCAAACATGCCGACATCCGGTGCGATCACAACATCGGCTGGCTTGGCACCCATAGCGCTCATGCTGTGCGCCTGCACGTTGAGACTACGCATGAGGGTCGTCATAATACCGGGGGATTTCATTTGATCGGTTGGAGTATCGGGAAGATTCTTGCCAACCCGATGTTCGATGTTGGCGGCCACGTCCACACCGATCACCATGTTGCAGTCTTGATCAACCAAAACGTCTGCCGGCAAATTGTTGAGGATGCCCCCATCGACCAGCAACCGGCCATCGCGACAAATCGGCGCTGCAAGCACCGGTAAATTGATGCTTTCCAGAATCGCATTGACGGCGTCACCTGTTGTTCGAGTCACCGATTCCGCCGCGATTAGATCGGTAGTCACCGAACACATCGGAATGGGCAACTGTTCCAGTCGCCAATCAAACAAATATTTGCGCAACATCTTGTCCCACGATCCGGAGCGGTACTTTTCCAGCATGTACAACCCGTCACCGCCTGGTGCCCACTTGTAAAACCCGCCGGGTTCCAGGTCCCGGGCAAACTGGTTCGCGCCCCACTCCGGTGTCCGCCCCGAGCAATAGAATACTCCGGTCAACACACCTGCGCTGGTACCCGACAGTCGATCCACGGTGATCCCCGCTTCGTCCAGCGCCTGCAGCACTCCCAGGTGCGCCATACCGTGTGCCGCGCCGCCACTAAGGGCGATGCCGATACTGACGCCACGCAAATAGTGAACCATCCGATCAATCCCCTGGCGATGTCCCAGGTGATCGCCGCCGGGAACCTTGAAATCGCGTTGTATTAATTCACCAAGTTCGGGTACGTGCGGTGTCACCGGGTGGTTTTCGTTCAACAGCCAAACCAGGTGCGTCTTTTTTTGATAGTCCGGTGCCGCCTGAGACATTTGCCGCAGCATATCGATGACCGGCTGATGACGATTCGCATGGGACAGGCAAAATACCTGGTCCGACGTAGCAACCAGGCGTTCGAGATGCGCTTCCGCCTGTGACAGATCGGCCACGATGATGACGCGGCTGGCTGGCGGCCAATCCCTGGTTATGGCCTCGATCTCTTTCGCGTCGAGGTATTCTCCATCATCATTGAGCAGGGAATGAAACAACACGGAAGAGTCGTAGCACCCGGGGTCCCCGGAATCGCAGAACACACCAATCGATTCGCCAATCCGGCCGAGTTGCGTGCCCAGTTCCGCTACGAGTTTTCGTTGCTGGTCGTCGGTAACGAAGAAGCCAACGATTTTCGCGACTTGGCGTTTGCGACGCCAATAAAGCGAATCGCGGATGCCGACTCCCACTTTGCCGAGCAGATTCCGGCGCAAGACCGGAAATTGCTCTTCCAGCTTGAGGGCTTCATCCTTGCCCAGACGCAGGAGCACGGAAGATTCATCGGCTACCACGTCGACAGGAATGTCTTCCTCGGTGATCAGCATCAGCGCGCCGAACTGGTCACCCGCAGAAATGAAGCGAATCGTGCGGCGGGAACCATCCGGCATTTCCAGCGTCATTTTAAGCCGGCCTTGCACCACGATATAAAC
>CAMYKF010000022.1 GCA_947258905.1 uncultured Pirellulaceae bacterium
CCGTTGTGACCACGTCGATCCGCTAATTCCTGCCTCGCCAGGCACGCCCGCCATCGCTTCCACGATGCGTCCATGAGCGGTTTCATGCGCTCCTGCCCGTCCGTGGTATACTGGCCGTTGAGACTTTTTTCGCAAGGAAACGGGCGCGGTTGCAACAACTGCCATGTTGCGGTTCCCTCCCGATGCTCATGCCCGGGCACCGTCGTGGTCCGGCACCGAAAAAACCGAGGCGTCAGCACCCTTATGCAATCCGGATTCAAGATTCTCGAGCACCCCGTCAAGGTCGCGGTGGGTGTGATTCTTGTGGTGCTGTTCGGCATGATCGCCGCCTTTCAGATGCCGATGCAATTGTCGCCCGAAGTCGAACGTCCGATCATCTCGGTGAGCACCCGTTGGCCAGGGGCCAGCCCCCAGGAAGTGGAAAAGGAGATCGTCAACGAGCAGGAAGACCAGCTCAAGACCGTCGCCGGCGTCGTGCGTATAACCTCCGAATCACGCGATTCGCGAGGACGAGTGCGGCTGGAATTTGCCGTGGGTACCAACATGGACGAGGCCCTGCTGCTGGTGAACAGCGCGTTGCAGCAGGTTCGCGATTACCCGCTGGATGCTGACAAACCCACGATCAACATGTCCAGCAACAGCGATCGCGCGGTCGCCTGGTTTATCCTCAGCGACGCTCCGCCCAGCCTCGAGCAACTGGACGCATTCGAGAAGCAACACCCCCATCTGGCCGATGAAATTGAACACGTTCGCAAGGCAGCGCAAACCAGCGTGGGTCTGACCGCCTTTCGCTTGCGCGAACTGGCGGCCAATCATCCGGAAGCGGAATCCCTGTTGCCTGCCGAACGCGACGTTACCCAGCTGCGCAAATTCACCGAGGACGTCATCAAGTCTGCCTTTGAACGCGTGGACGGCGTCGCCAATGCCGAACCCAGGGGAGGGCAGGAGCGTGAATTGCAGGTGCGAATCGATCCCGCACAGCTGGCCGCCCGGGGACTGACCATATCCGATGTTACGCGTGTCCTGCGTCAGCAGAACCAGAATGTCTCCGCCGGCGACTATTGGGATGGCAAACGCCGCATGGTCGTTCGCACACTGGGCCAGTACACGTCCCAGGAACAGGTGGCCAGCCAGATCATTACAACGACTGATGGCACACCGGTCTATGTCAGGGACGTAGCCGAAGTCGATCTGGGTTTCAAAAAACCGGATGGCTTCGTCCGCCGATACGGCGTGTCCAACATTGCCATCAGTGTAGAACGCGAAGTCGGATCGAACGTGTTCGATGTGATGGATGGCCTCAAACGGGAAGCCAAACGCCTCAATGAAACGGTTCTGGCCAGTCGCGGGCTGATCCTCTCCCAGGTTTACGACGATACCGTTTACATCAACTCAGCCATCGGCCTGGTCAATCAAAATATTGTGCTGGGCAGTGCACTGACCGTGATCATCCTGATGCTGTTTCTGCACATCGGTGCCCGCACGCTGTGGTTCGTGCCGTTTCTGGCGGCGTCAGCCCTGGCAGCCGTGCTGGTTTCGCCCTGGTTTTTCCTGATCACTCTGGCATTGATTCTTGTATCGGGATTCTGGTTTGCTCGCGGAACACTGGTGGTCGCCGTGGCGATCCCGATCAGCATCATCGGCACTTTCCTGATCCTCAAGGCGATGGATCGCTCGCTGAACGTGATCAGCCTTGCGGGTCTCGCCTTCGCGGTCGGCATGCTCGTCGACAATGCCGTCGTTGTGCTGGAAAACATCTATCGATATTACCAGCGCAATCACGGTCCCTTTGAGTCAGCGCGTCTGGGCGTGAGCGAAGTCTGGGGTGCGGTCCTGGCTTCGACGCTGACGACCCTGTTTGTGTTTCTGCCGGTCGTTTTCCTGCAAGGCGAAGCGGGCCAGTTGTTCGCGGACATTGCTCTGGCGATTAGCGCCGCGGTAGGACTGTCACTGCTGGTCAGCGTGCTGGTAATTCCGACTGCTGCGGCCCGGGTTCTCAGCCGCCGCAAGGTCGAGCACACTCAAACCCGATTCGCGCGGCTTATCGCAGGCTGGGGTCGCCGGTTTGCCAACCACATTGTGGCGGTGAACGACTGGGTTCAGGGCTTTGGAATCGCCTGGTTATTGCTGCCGGAGATCGAATACCTGCCTTCGGGTAACCGAAACCTGATCATCTGCCGCGTGATGCCGCCACCGGGTTACAACGTGCAGATGATGGCCACGATGGGAGAAGAAGTGGAAGCGGCGCTGCGTCCGTACTGGGATCTTGATTTCGAATCGATCGAAAACGCCAAACTTGATTACCCTGCGATCGCCGATTTCTTTTATGTCGCGCGGGGGCAAATGGTGTTTCTGGGATTGCGGGCCCACGATCCGATGGAAGCGCGGCGTCTGATCGAGCTGGTTCAAACGACGCTCAAGGGTCGTTTTGCCGGAGCCATCGTCGTCGCTTCGCAAACCAGTATTTTCGGACGTGGACTTGGCGGTGGACGGGAAATCGAAATCGAAGTGGTCGGCCCCGAACTGCCCAAACTCGTGGATATCGGCGGGCAGATCATGGGTATGGTCAAATCGGAGTTTGGGTCCGATACGCAAGTGCGACCGGTTCCCAGCCTCGATTTGTCCAGCCCCGAAGTCCACATTATCCCGCGCCCGGAACTTTCCAATCCGCTGGGCATGGATGTGCAGGAGATCGGTTCGACCGTTAACGCGCTGGTCGATGGCGCGTATGTCGGGGATTACTTTATCGAAGGCGAGAAAATTGATCTGGTCGTTACCGGCGCGGCCGACTGGAAATCAAGCGTACAGAAGTTGCGGGAACAGTATGTCGCAACGCCAACCGAGCCGAATCCGGTGCGGCTCGATTCATTCACCCGCATACGCCGCAGCGCCGGTCCGGAACAGATCAATCACAGCGAACAACAACGGGCCATCTCCGTTGAAGTTACTCCGCCGGACAACATTTCGCTGGAACAGGCCATCGGCATCGTGCAAAACAACATCGTCAACAATCTTGAATCGCGTGGCGAACTGGATGGCGGTTACCAGATTGTGCTGAGTGGTACGGCCGACAAGCTGGCCGATACCTGGTCACAATTGAGATGGAATTTGCTGCTGGCCATGCTGATTACGTTTCTGCTGATGGCCGCCCTGTTTGAATCGTTCAGCTATCCGCTGGTGATCATGCTGAGTGTGCCGATGGGTGCCGTTGGTGGACTGCTGGGCCTGAAACTGCTGGGCTACTATCTCTTCTTCCGCGGCGAGCCTCCGCAAAACCTTGACGTGCTGACCATGCTGGGCTTTGTCATTCTCGTGGGGACGGTCGTCAACAATGCGATTCTGATTGTGCATCAGGCGCTGATTCAAATGCGTACCGCAGGGCAGACACCGCGCGCCGCCGTACTGGAAAGTGTTCGCAAGCGGATTCGTCCCATCTTCATGACCACCACGACCACCGTGTTTGGCTTGTCGCCGCTGGTGTTCTTTCCGGGTGCGGGCAGCGAGTTGTATCGCGGACTGGGCAGTGTGGTGCTGGGCGGTCTGGCAGTGTCGACGATCTTTACGCTGATTCTGATCCCCACGCTATTCACCTTGATGGTCGACACCCAGCGGTACTTAGGTCGCCTGTTTGGCTTGCAGCGTGCTCGCCGCGCGAAGGTCCCGGCGGCTGCCGAAACGCCGTTGCCCGAGGATTCCGTTGAGTCCGATCATGCCGAGCCAGCCTTGCCGGAATCGGACTATGATGCCGATCCCGCCACGTCACCAGTGGCTTCCTGACCCGACGCCGGGCGTGTCAGTCCGGCATTCGGAAAAATCCCCGTAAGATCGCCGGGACCCGCCTCGACTGGATTACAGTTTCATTGACTGTTACAACCAGGTATCCCGATTCCGGTCGAGCAAGTTGCAGACTGGTCATCTGATGTTCAAGGTGCTGGATGGATACAACCGAACGCGACTGGGTCACTGAATTGACCAGTGACGACCATGATGTCAGGCAAGGCGCCATTGGCGACTTGCGCACGTTTCTGGTGCGTGGTCTCCGCTCGGCCTTTTTGAAAAAGGGGGTCGATGAAGCGTTTTGCGAGGACATTGCGCAGGACGCCACGATTCGCGTGCTCGACCAGATCGACAAGTTCGAAGGTCGCAGCAAGCTGACCACGTGGGCCATGACGATCGCCGTGCGGCTGGCCGTCAACGAGTTTCGTCGCAAACGATTTCAGGACGTGTCCCTGGAGGGTTTGTCCGGAGAAGATACCCTGCGGATCGACATCTCCAGCGGCCATGAATCGCCGGATGCGAACATCATGCGAACGACCATACTGGAAACACTTAAATCACTGATTGAAGACCTCAGCGACAAGCAGCGAATTGCTACTCAGGCACTGCTGGAAGGCATGCCGGTGGATGTGATCGCCGAGAAAACGGGCAGCAACCGCAACGCCGTTTACAAACTGGTCCACGACGCCCGCAAAGCGTTGAAAAAAGGTTTTGACCAGGCCGGTTACGACTGGCAGGACATTCATACGGCGGTGGGCACAGGACAATAACCATGACTCTAAGCAACGAACAACTGAATATCCTGATGAAGATCGTCGAAGGCACGACGGCCGACTCGATCGACTGCGACGGGTGTTTTGGCCGTATCGCGGAATTCGCCGAACTGGAACTGGCCCACAAGACGATCCCCGAAGCCATGGACAAGGTCCGCAATCACCTGCAAAACTGCCCCTGCTGCCAGGATGAACTCAATTCCCTGCTGGACGCCCTGGCCAGCAAACAGGAACCACCCGCATAGTCCAGTGTTTGTCGTCGACGGTCGATCGTTATGGATTACAGCGAAGCCCAGGCACAAATTCCTCGCGACGACCTCTCTGGCGTTACAGGCATTACCGAGAAGCAGATGTTCGGTGGGCTGTGTTTTCTGCTTAACGGAAACATGATCTGCGGCGTGCACAAGGATTGGGGGCATGGACGGGCCGGCAAAGACCATCAACGACTGTTTTGAAAATGTTCACATGCTATTTGTCCTGCGCATCGCGAACTTCCGGCGGTACTTTGCCTCCTCCCCCACCAAAATACGGCGGATCGTCAAAGCCCGGGAATTCCGGATCTGTTGCGCGCGGGTCGTGTGTTTCCTCTAACCTGGATTGCAGTCGCCTGCGAAGTTGTTCGAGCTGCGCTGCATATCGTTGATCGCTGGCGACATTTTCCAGCTGTTCCGGATCGGTGCGCAGATCGTAAAGTTCCTCGGCAGGTCGTTTCCCAAAACAAAGTTCGTAACTGCGGCGATGAACTTCGTCCTTGTCACGATTGAGAAAAATGTACGTTTTCGTGGGCCCGCCATCACAATCGGCAAACCACTGGTTTGGGTAATTGGTTTTGTCGAAATTTGGTGTGCCTGCCGGCCAGCGATCGGGGCGATAGTTGCGAATGTACAGAAAGTCCGATGAACGCACGCCGCGGCAGGGATAACCACCCATATCCGGTTGCTCTTGAGAAGGTACGTGTCGCTCTTTGCCGAAAATGACATCGGGACGTCCAGCAGCATCAAGCCTGCCGGATTTGTCAGCCGTCAACAAATTCATGAAACTCCGGCCGGTCATGGATTGGGGAACACTCGCACCCGCGATTTCCAGCAACGCAGGTGCCACGTCCACCAGGGACACGAAATCATTGATCTCGCGTCCCGACTTGATATTCCGCCCCCAACGGACCGCAAATGGAACACGCACGCCCGAATCGTAAATATTACTTTTGCACCGCGGGAAGGGCATTCCATGGTCACCTGTCATGATGATGATTGTGTTTTCAAGCAAATCATTTGCTTCCAGCGATTTGACAGCTTTTGCAACCATTTCATCCCAACGCTGCACTTCAAAATAATAGTCAGCTACATCTGAGCGGATTTCCGTTGTGTCCGGATAATGGCCGAACAAGTGAACCTCTGAAACATCGATTCCGCTTTTGGCACCGGATCCTTGTTGGTAACCGCGATGCGGGTCATTGGTCGCAAGCCAGAAGAAGAACGGCTCCGATTTTGCTTCAGTCCGGTTCAGAAATTGATCGAAGGAACTGTACGTACCCGTCGCCGGATGATCAGCGTGATGTGCTATCCAGGAGTTGATCTTTCCCGGTCCCCAGGTTTTGGCGGGGGACTGACCAGTGATGTAACCGTGATCACGAAGCAGGTGCACGAAACTTTCGTGTTCGATCGGCAAGGTACTGTGCAGGTTGGCACCAGGACCCAGTTGCCAGTGATACTTGCCCGTGATCAAGGCGTTTCTTGACGGGGTGCAAGATGGACTGGAAACGAACACGTTGTGAAACAGTACCCCTTCACGCGCGATCCGATCGAATGCCGGTGTCCTGATCGCCTCGTCACCGTACGCTCCGGCGTGGGGCCAACCCCAGTCATCGGCCATGCAGAACAAGATGTTGGGCGAATCCTCAGCCTGGACGCTGTTGCAACCAAGGCATAACAGGACTAACAGAGCCGGCAATCGTTTTGACATGACAGTCTCAGTTAACGCAGGACGGTTGGAACAGAACATTCGTCAGCATATTTTCGTAGCCCATTATCGTTCGTCGTACACTCGCCTGCAAATCGGGGTGGCGGCGGGCTATGGTTGTCAGCCTCAGCTGTCGGACGCGATAAAAAAAGCGCTTCGCAAGCGGCACTTTCCCGATCGGCAATGCTAATCCCAAGCGCCGGCGACAAGATCTGAACCTGCGACCTCGAGGTTATGAGCCTTGCGAACTACCAGGCTGTTCCACCCCGCGTCAAATTGTGCTGCTATGAATTGTGCTGCTATATTAGCGGATGTCGCGAGATTCCGGCGCATCCAGCACTAACGCCGGCAAGCCGCTTGGCTCGGCGCTCGAGCGGCAAGTCCATTCGTTTTCACAACCCATGAATCTCGACGACAACCGGCAAACCATCCTGACCATCGTCAAGCTCATTCCGGCGGGCAGGGTAGCGACATACGGGCAGGTTGCGCGACTGGCGGGCCTGCCGAAAAACTGGCGACAGGTCGGTGCGGTGCTCAGGGACCTGCCGGCAGGCAAGGAGATTCCGTGGTTTCGCGTCGTCAACTCGCGCGGTGAAATCAGTAACCGCAGTAGGCCGGACAGCGAGGGCTTGCAACGCGAGCATTTGGAACGCGAAGGCGTGCGGTTTGACCAGCGGGGAAGGATTGATCTGCTGGAGTTCGGCTGGCAACCGGATGAGTAAATAGCAGGGCAGGGTGTCGAACCAGGGTGCCACGGTTGGCTTGTCCAACCGTGCCCTTACGGTCCTGCACTGCTGGACGAGCCAGCAGTGGCACCAATCATCAACAAATCCGGTATGAATTTCCGGACACCCTCGAACCGGGACCAGGACCCGTGTCGCGATTATTCGCTGCTTTTAACGACCAGGCTTTGGCGGTGATGGCGCGGTGATCGACTTGCCGGCGACCCGCATGCCGCCGGTTAATCCGCCGACCAGGGTGACCGGGACCAGCAACACCAGAAAGCACGCGTTGTACCAGGCGGGCAGGGCAGCGCCGAGTGTCAGCTGCATAACGAGCCCGGTGGCCAACAAAAGCACCGCGAGAATTGTTACGAATTTCCACGACTTGTCATTAGCCAGTTTGGCGCATACAAATCCGGCCACGATCGAAGCAATCACGCTCATCAACAAATGAATGAGCAGGGTGGAAGTGTCGGTCGTAATGCCATTTTCGTCATGTACGTTTGGTCGCAGCGAGCGAACTCCGGCGTTGCCACCCAGATAAATCAGTGTCCAAAACAGGTATCCGGCGACGACTGCAACGATGTTTTTGCCCATGACTTGTCTAGCTCCGCGAAGTCGTTGTCATGATGAGAGTTTATCGGGCAGACGGCAGGCTGGAAGCCCGCCCCGCGTGGGGCAGGCATGTTGCCTGTCATTCCAGGCGTCGTCTCCACGATTCTAGTAACTGCCTTCCAGGGGCGTCTTGCGATCCATGGGCCAGTTTTCCGACAAACATTGTTTGGGAGTTGTAAAGGCCATCAGCTTGCTCATCACCATGATAAAGCGTGCCATGACGGTCGGCTTGCCCGTCTCCACACAGGCTTTGAGAGTTTTGGTGATAATCTCGCCGCCCTGCTTCATGTTCTTTTCGGTTTTGGTGCCGACCGGAATCGCTTCGGAAGTGAGCGTGTATTCGGTGCCGCCATCAATCTCGCGCAATTCGTGCGTGACCTTGCACACACCATCGTCGAAATTGGTGAATTTGAACGTCATCGAGTATTTGTGGGGCGGCTCGAATTCCAAAATGTCGCCCACCACGCCGGTATATTTGCCGTTGGGAGTCCGCATGCGAATCGGCGCTCCTGGTCCCAGCGAGGTGGTATGCATGACCGTGCCAAAAAAGAATGGCAGGACTTTGCCCTCCTGCGTCAACGTGTCCCAGACTTGCTGGATCGGCGCCTTGATCGTGACCTGGGACACCTGAGTCGTTGTGGGAGGAGCGTCGGTGTTTGATTGGGTGTGCGTTTTGGCATTCATTTTTCTTTGGCCTTTCGTTTGGCAGTTTTCCTGACGCGTGTAACAGATTGGGTCTTCCTCGACCGGCTTTTTTTGTTTTTGGCCTGCTTCCGTTGGGCAGGACGTTTGCCCGAGCCGCTCTTTCCCTCCACTTTGTACTTCAGATCGACGGCCTGGGTGACCCAGAAGCGGCTGTATTCGCCGGTCCAGCGGTCGTAAATCATCTGAATCGGCGCGGCATTGAAAAACAACTGACGGGTGCGGCCCTGTTTGCGCGACAGGATCAGTCGCGCTTCGACCAGCACTTTCAGATGTTTCATTACGGCAATGCGACTGAATTCAAAATGCTCGCACAAATCGTTGACACTGCAGCCCGGCGACTGGATGACCAGATCAATCATCTGCCGCCGCGGCTGGCTGGCCAGCGCTTGAAATACAAGATCGGTGGGGTTAGGGGCCGTACTCATAATATGTAACCAAAAGGTTACCTATCGAGCCGGGTGGTTGCAAGGCGTGAAATCGGGATTTTTTGAAATCCTTGTCTTTGTCCTTGTCCTTGTCTTTGTGGTCGGGCGGACTCACGGAATCGGAGGAATGGCTGAACGTCGGACAAGGTCACGTCGGACAAGGTCCTCATGCACAACGGCCCTCACCCGCCCTGCGGGCACCCTCTCCCCGGGGGAGAGGGGTCAGGACGAGGATGATGAGAAATCAGGCTTCAACGACGTTTTGACAGGCACCGGATTGCCGGGTCAATCCTTGGTCTCCAGGGACTGGTCGGCCAGTTCGGCCGAGTCGCAATAGTAAACCTGGATGTGGTTCGATTTGTGCTGACCCATCATCTGGTCGCGGGAAACACCGTGAGTCACCGCATGCATGATGGGCCACTGGGGTGTTGTGGCTTGCCAGCGGCGCTGCGTTTCTTCCCGCGGCAACTCGACGACCGAGCCGCGGCCAATATCCATCCGCAACGCGTCGTCTTCCACAAAGATCCGCGACCAGACGATCTCGCCGGGTTTGGAAATGCCCCGCAGCGTGCTACCTCCGTTGGGAAAGTACATGGCGGGTTGCCGGTGACCATCGGCGCCAGCCCAGCCATCGATAAAGTGCGCCGGGGGCGCCGCGCCGCTGATCAAAAACACCCACACATACTCACCGCTGGTCCCCGTTGGATCGGGATCACCCCAGCGTAAATCGTGCAGCGTGGATTCCACCGGCTGGCCCATGGCCTTTTGGACCCGGTATGTGATCAGGCCATCCAGACCGGCACACTCGTCGACTTCATTGAAATGCACCACGGGCTGACTTTCGAAAAGGACCCGTGAGCCATCGCGACTGGTGACCGGCGGCCGGTCTGCATTATTCAGCGTGCCTTCAACCAGATCACTGGCGGGCATCAGGTCCTTGAGTCCCTGCTGGTACTGAATGCCAATCAGGTCGCAGCCAAAATCGTCGGCGATCCGCACGGCCGCGATGTACATCTGACACTGGCGACGAATCTGTTCATCGGTCAGGTGTTCTGCGTGTTCGGGGCCGGTGTGAAACGTCATGCCCTTGTCTTCAATCCAGCCCCGTACGTCGTCAGCTTCTGATTCGGGCACTTGCAGCGATTCATAGTACAGAGCCGACTGGCTCAATCGTTCCTTGAACACACCAGTCCGGTTTAGCAGGTGATCGGGGATGATGGCGTTGAACATGCCCATGCAGCCTTCATCGAACACACCCATGATCGCTTTTTCATCGATCAGTGTTTGAGCCAGTTGACGACCGAGCTGTTGCGATTCCGAGTCACCCGGTGCAAATGCGTGAACGTGCGACGCGTCGTGCGTGCAACTGCCGGTCTTTAGCCACTGGTCCAGACGCGTCGTAAAATACTCGTCGCAAAAATCCTCGCTCCACAGAGTCGAGTAGTTAACACCCGCCTTGGTCAGCGAACCGTTAAGGTTCAGCATTCCGACCAGCCCCGGCCACTGACCCGACCAGTTGGCTACGGTAAGAATCGGTCCGCGGTGCGTCGTCAATCCGGCCAGCACATGGTGCGAGTATTGCCAGACCGCTTCGGCCACGATCAATGGCGCGTTGGACGGAATGTGCTTGAAGACTTCCATGCCCTCGCGCTGGCTGGCGATAAAACCGTGTTGTTGCTGCGGTTTGTACGGATGGGCTCGCTGCACCTCGCGACCGCAATGGTGAATCGCCGCACCGAGGGCTTCCTCCATAGCCTGCTGGGCCGGCCAGCACACCTGGTTGGCCGACAATCGCAAATCGCCGCTGGAAATCAGGTACACCTTGCTGGACGAGTCAACCACGACGTTCTCCCGTAATTCATCAACGTGTGTGAACGACGCTTACTATATCGCGCGGCCAGACCGGTTTCCATCGTCGCCAGGACCAACCAACAAACGCGGACCAGTGACGAGGCATCGCAACCTATGTTTCGTCAAGGTCACGCATGCTACGGGCAAAGCTGATTGCGGCGAACTCCTCGTCCGGCGATTGCAGAATCGCCTGCACTGACGGATCGATCAGGCTTTCCAGCCAATCGCCCGGCGGCACGGCAGACGAGCGGTTCGGGAATTGCTCGAATGCGTTGAGGAATACCTCTTCCACGACGTCCGCGATTTCCAGATCGCCGCCCAGTCGCGATTCCAGTTCCGGATAGCGTTGCAGCCAGCGACCGATGCGTTCCCGCAATGGCGTTTCGAAGGCCAGCAGGGACTGGCGAAAACGCGGGTAATCCATTTCCTGCACCGCCTGCTCAATTTGTTCCAGATCGAATTCGCTGGTAGGCGCGACCATTTGATGCGTGCCGGCAGCCTGCTTGGCCAGTTCCTCATCCTGTTCCATTTTTGCCCGGTAGGCCCGCACCTTTTGCACCAGTTTTCGCACGCATCGATCAAAGGCTGGCAGGGCGTCATCATCCCGGTCGCCGGTGAACAGGGTTTTGCCCGTCAATGCCAGACTGGTTTTGACGTGGTAATCAGCCGAGCGCTCGTGGTGAATGACGGTGATATACAAATTCGACACGGGAAATCGCTCCACCAGCTTGCGCAGCGTGTCGAGTGACTCCTCCATGCGTTCGATTTGATCGGCCGTCAGTTCGCAGCCTTTTTGATCCAGTTCAATTCGCAGATTGTAGCTTTCGTCGGAAAATGACATGGTCTCGCTCTTCGACAGGGTTTCGATTCCGGTTATGAGTCCGCGATAATCAGCAGCAGCAAAGTCCGGGCCAGCCTGCGTTGATTGTTCCGTTATTAGGCCATTCGGGCTGACACGCGTTTTGAATTCCCGGTTTCGCGATGGTTGTCGGCAGGGCTGGCACGAGCCGGACGAATCAGACGTGCGAATTCGCTCAACGCCGCAAACAACTTGAATCGCGTCGCAAGAACCGCGTAAAAATAATCTGACCTCAAAGGGTACGGAATTGCACATGAACTCCAAAGATCTAATTCTCGGCAACCTCGAACTAACTCGCGAAATGATTTTGGGGCTGGCCGAGGACATGGCGGATCATTGCCTGACCTTTCCCACGCTCAACGGCGGCAATCACGCGATGTGGATTATCGGCCACCTCGCATTTGGCGAAGGCACGCTGATCGATGAGTGGGCGCTGGGCCAGTCCAACCCGTGTGCCGACTCAAAAGAAATTTTCAGCAGCGGCCTGCAGCCAGTCGCCGACCCCGATGTCTACCCGAATTTTGCCGAAGTGCTGCGAATTTGCCGCGAGGTGCGTGAGCACACGATCAACGTACTGCAGGACATGCAGGAAACGGATCTGGACCAGCGAACGCCCGGTGTGCCGTCGCAATACCGCCAGCATGTGCCGACGATCCGCGACTGTTTCAACATGACGTCATTGCACTGGCTGGAGCACAAGGGCCAGCTGGCCGATGCGCGACGCGCGGCGGGACTGCCGGTCCGGTTTTACTAGAGGTTCGTCAGATATCCATTGACGGATCGATGCCATTGCTGCCTTGTCCGTGGGTGTCCGGCAATAGTAGCGGCAGGGCGCGAGCCCTCCGGTAGTGGATCTTGTTTGACGGACCGGAGGGCTTTCTCCCTGCCACTAACAAACACGATTTTTTTGGGGTAATTCCCGGACATCCTCGGCTCGTCCAGCAGTGCGTTGGTGCCACGGCTTGCCCAACCTTTCAAGCCAACCGTGACACCAAATCAACCTCCCGATTAAGTCGAATTGACGGTTGGAATGTCGTTTGCAGATCCGTTTCAGCGTGCTTGCCATCGATTTGTGACTGAACAGACGAAAATGCCTGACAACCACGGCCCCAACGTTGCCGATCAGCCAACCGACGCGGCCATGCGGCTGCACTCATTCTACAAGGGCAAGGTGCAAATCATGCCCAAGTGCGCGATTCGCGACTACCGCGATTTTGCCGTGTGGTACACGCCCGGTGTGGCTGCGCCGTGTCGCGCGATTCATCAACATCCTGAACTGGTTTACGAGCACACCAACAAGGCCAACTCGATTGCCATTGTCTCCGACGGCACTCGCGTGCTGGGGCTGGGGGATATCGGACCCGCAGCGGGCTTGCCGGTCATGGAAGGTAAATCTTTGCTGTTCAAGTATCTGGGTGGAGTCGACGCGGTGCCGCTGTGCCTGGCAACCAAAGATCCGGATGAACTGATTCGCACCGTCGAAATACTGGCCCCGTCGTTCGGGGGCATCAACCTGGAAGACATATCGCAGCCCAGGTGTTTTCGTGTGCTCGACCAATTGCGTTCGCGGCTGGATATTCCTGTGTGGCATGACGATCAGCAGGGGTCGGCGACCGTGGCTCTGGCCGGGTTGCTCAACGCGCTGAAGGTGGTTGGAAAGCGTTTGGACGCTGTGCAGATTGTGCTGGTGGGGATCGGCGCAGCGAATGTGTCAACCTGGCGACTGCTCTGTGCCTGTGGTGTCGACCCGGGCGCGATGGTGGCCTGTGACCGGCAGGGGACCCTGCATCGTGAACGCACAGACCTGGAACAACGTCAAACCGAGTTCGTAGACAAATGGCAGGTTTGCCAGACGAGCAACGCGCGACAGATCAAGGGCGGCATCGCCGAAGCGCTCAAGGGTGCCGACGTGTGCATCGCCTTCTCCTCGCCGGGCCCGGATGTGATCCGGCCAGAGTGGATTCAGGGGATGGCGCGTGATGCGATTGTGTTTGCCTGCGCCAATCCGGTTCCCGAAATCTGGCCGGACCAGGCTCGCGCGGCAGGCGCCCGGATCGTCGCCACGGGACGCAGTGACTTTCCCAACCAGGTGAACAACTCGCTGGGCTTTCCCGGTATTTTTCGCGGCGTGATGGATGTCCGCGCCAGCCGGATCACCGATGGTATGGCGATGGCGGCAGCTCACGAATTGGCCCGCTTCGCCGAATCGCGAAACCTGACTGAACAAAACATCGTGCCACGGATGGACGACTGGGAAGTTTTTGCAAGTGTCGCCGCGACGACCGCGACCACCGCCGTTGAAGAAGGCGTCGCTGTCTCAACGAAGTCTCGCGAGGAGCTGTATCAATCTGCGTTGGCCACAATTCGCCACGCACGGGAAGCGACTGATTCGCTGCTGGCCAACGGATTCATCGCGTCGCCTCCGCAAGTGACCGCGTCCCGAAAGGCTGACTGAACCATGGCGTTGGAAATACAAAGGCTGAATGTTCGCAAGGTGATCGCCGGTGCGCAAGCGGATTTCGCCGCCGGGTCCCTGCAGGTCTGTACGGAAGAGCTCGCCCGGACGTTATCTGCCGCGGACGAGCGCGTCCGGCAAGTGAACGTTGACCTGGCGAGTGCCGGCGATTCGACCCGCATTGTCTGTGTCAAGGACGTAGTGGAACCGCGGCTGCGGATATCGGGCGGGGGTCCCGATGCAGGCGCTATTCGCGTGCTCTCGGGCGCAGCGGTCGTGACCTGCGGCCCCATCGTCGGATACCAGGAGGGCATCATCGACATGAGCGGCCCGGGCGCTGGCTACACGCCTTTCTCGGACAAGCAGCTTGTCGTGTTGAATATCGAAGTGGTCGACGGTCTGTCGCAGCACGAACATGAAGAGACCGTCAGGCAGGCGGGGCTGCGGGCCGCCGAATATCTGGCAGGCGCCGGAAGCAAGGTCCGGCCGGACGAAACAGAAAGCGTGGACTGGAGTGATGCGCCTCTCGACGATCAGCTGCCGCGTATTGCGTATGTCTATATGGTGCTCAGTCAGGGATTGCTGCATGACACGTATGTACTGGGTGAAAACGCCCGACAAGGTCTGCCCCGTTTGGTCGATCCGCGAATTGGCATGATCGGCGAAATTGTGTCCGGCAATTGTGTCAGCGCGTGCGACAAAAACACAACTTACTTTCACCAGAACAACCCGGTCATTGCCGAGCTGTTACGCGGGCATGGCCGGCAATGGAACCTGGCGGGCATGGTGGTCACCAACGACGAGGCCTATGCGCAAAAGATCCGAATGCTGCGCGATTGGGGGCAGACACAAAAGTATCACCACGACTACAAGGGTTTTAACTATCGGATGGAAGGGATACAGGGAGCGATCTTGCGTGTCAAGCTGCGCCATCTCGATGCCTGGACGGAAGCTCGTCGTCAGCACGCGGCGCACTACAATGAGCTCTTGACAGGTTCGGGCGTGCAGACCCCTGGGGAAGTCGGTGATGTGCGGCACGTGTACCACGTCTACGCCGTGCGTCTGGCGCAGCGAGACGCGGTTCAAGAAGCGCTTCAGGCCCGCCAGATTCAGACGGGCATTCATTACCCGATCCCGGTGCATTTGCAGAAGGCCTACCGGGACTTCGGCTATACCGAGGGGGATTTCCCGGTGACCGAGAGGGCTGCAAGGGAGTTGTTGTCGCTGCCGATGTTTGCCGAACTCAAACGCCAGCAAGTGGCGGAGGTATGCGATGCCGTGCGGGCGGAGTACGCGCGTGCCGCTTGAGCGCAGATCAAGCGGGATATGTGCCCATTCACCAAAGTGACGGATGTCTGCTTAGACTCAGAGATTTTCGCGACGAGGGCTGGCCATTTGAAGGGTACTCAATGACCCGCGAAGAACGATTCCCACTATTCTCGAAAGATGTTGAGGTTACCTGCGCACACTGAAGCTTGA
>CAMYKF010000023.1 GCA_947258905.1 uncultured Pirellulaceae bacterium
GCTGACACAGATAGGCATTTACCGTGCACACAGGTATGCCGCGTCCCGTCAGGCCTGCCGCCACCGCGGGCAGGGTGCTGGCCAGTGGTTTGCCCTCACCCGTCCTCATCTCGGCCGTCGCGCCGCGGGTCATAACCAACCCGCCCAGCAACTGCACATCGTAGTGCTGCATGCCCAACGCGCGCTGGCTGGCCTGCATCGTCAGGGCAAAGCATTCGATGAGGGTGGAGTCATCGTCCAGGGAGTGCTTGTTGTCAATGATGTTCTGCCGCAAATCAAGTCCGCGGTTGCGGATCTCGTTATCCGGTACATGCTCCAGCTGATGCGCTCGGGCGCGCATCTGGTCGACCAGAATCAGTTGGGCCGGGAGCGGCTGGCACGATCGATTACGCGACGGCAATCGGCGAAGCAACTGTCGGGTGCGTTGTTGCAACATCGCGAATGCCAATCGTTACCGGTACAGTTCTGCCTGGCCTGAATCTCGCCGCGCCGTACCCGCTGCCGGATAAAGGTAGCTTTCGATAGATTCGCCGGAGGTCCAGATCAATGGCGCCGATTGGCTGGATGCATGGTCCAGTGAAAAAGCACCAGGGGTGGACGCTGCGTCAGAGGTCGCCGGCGGCTGGGTCAACAGGTTCTGAATAATCGGTCCATCCTCAAGCAACGTATCTGGCTGGGGGGCTTCTTCGATCATGCCGCCCGCTGGTTGCTCAAAGTAGTTGTGAAAGCCCTCTGCCCCTGACAGCAGACCCAGGTTCGGTTTGTCCAAAACCTGCATCGGCAGACAATCGGTGCAGACCCGGCCAATCGAAACGCCCTCGTCCTGCAGCAGGGTACCCTGAGCCTTGCGCAGATTCATCAGCGACAAGCTGTATGTAGTATGGGCATTCAGGAAACCGAACTCGGCGAGGCCCAGCCGCTCCTGGGCGTTCAACAGATCTTCCAGATACAGGTTGATGTCGCGATTTTCGCCCGGCAGGGCCTTCCACCTTTCCTGGATATATTCCAGTTGCAGCCGCGCCGCCTGCATTGCCTGATACTTGGCCTGTGCTTCGCGCCATGCGGTATCCACTTCCCGAACCGCCGTGCGGACTTCCAGCGTGAGGGTTTCCACCGTGGTGTCAAACTGATTGGTCAACTGGCGGACTTCCAGATTGCGTCGCTGGTAGCGGGCGCGGGCCGCGCGATTGCAAATCGGTATTTCGTAGTTCAGTCCCACGCCGTAGCTGGGCGCGATGTCGAACTGATCCACCCACGCCTGGGGAATATCGCTTTCGCCGCGCAATCCGGCCGTATAGGTTTCCAGAATAAGATCCAGTCGCGGCAGCATTTCGTTCCTCGCCATGCCCAGTCTCGTGCTGGCGGCGCGAATCTGCTTGATCGCCTGAGCCACTTCGGGTCGCGACTGCATTGCCGTCTGCACCGCGGCATCCATGTATACCGGGACTTGCTGAGTAACCAGTTCATCCTGCGGTATCATTTCCAGATCGTGTATCTTCAGTGCAGGATCATTGATCAGCGCAATAATTCGTTCCTGGGCGTTCTGGATGGCAGTTTGCGAGCGGATCAGGTCAGCCCGGCGTTCGGCAACGGCTGCCTGAGCCCGGGCAATTTGGTTCTCAACGGCGTCCACGCCGCGGCGACCTTCAATGTCTTTCAACGTCACACGGGCCAATTCGTAAACCTGCTGTTTTTGCAGATACGTGCCACGTTCCAGATACAGACTCCAGTACGAGCGGGTGATTTCCAGCAAATGCGACTGCAACTGACGCATAAATTCATCGTTGGCAATATCGGCATCGATTTTGGCCAACACGACCAGTGCCGTGTTGTAGGCATAACCACCGCCACGCAGCAGCGGCTGGGTATAGCTGAGACTCAATCGGGCCGTGCCCTGGTCATTGGGTAGAAAAAACGTTGAGTTGGTATTCTGAAATCCGATTTGCTGGCCGATTTCGAAGCGTCCACCGATGCGGTTCTGGCGCCGCAGCCCGCCGCGACTGTAAAACTCGTGGTTCAGATATTGCGGGGCACCGCCAGTGGTCAGGATATTGCCCACCGGATCCGTCTGGTCATCCCAGCGGGTATCGACAAATGCCCTCCAGTCGAATGCAGCGTCGGCTTCGGTGATTGCGGTTTCGCGAATCAATGGCAAGTCGCTGAATACCTTGATCTGTGTCGAATGTTGCAAGGCGGAGATCAACAGCGACTGCAGGTCAACCGGCAAGGGATTGGAGTTCGGATTCAGCTGCCCACGCACGCTGCTGGTCCACCAGGCATCAAGGTCGCCGAATTCCTCAATTCCCTCATTAATGGCAGGGTTCCAGGCTTTTTGGCGGGATTCACCATGCACCTGCAGTGACTCTTGCCACGCCACAGGTTTCCCCAGTGCGGCAAGTGGGATCAGACAGAATCCGGTCCAGGCTGCGACGGCAATTTGTTTGGCAAAAGAGCACCGCAATTTTTCTGCGATATGCGACGTTTTCATGACTTGCAGATGGGGAAAGAAATAACGAATCGAAAGGAAGTTTCTTTACATTCTGTAAATCGGATCACTCCCCAGACAACCGACATACGAGTTGGAAAAGAACTGACTTGTTCTTTGCTATCAAGACGCAAACACGGCACCAGTTGAATACCACTAACAAGAGACTTATTTGGCGCAGTCAGAAAGAGTGGACCAGTTTAACGGTGAAATCCGCCATGACCTGCACAATCAGGTTGGCCTGTTGATGTTTTACGGAGTCATTCATGCCTTGGCGAAACAATGTGCCGTTCGGTTTCCTACACTTTCGCAGCTTGTAAACATTCCACTCCGCGTCTTCTCACGTCAACTCACAGATTATTCATGACTAATAAATCGCACCTCGTCGCACGCCGCGACTCGGACATTTTGTTGCGTAAACTGGAAGACCGCGTTCTCTTCAGTGGTGTGCCGTTGGCGACCATCGACATGCCGCCGGAAGAGATGATTAACGAAGGCTTTGGCTTTACCATCAACTTCGACAATACGTCAGGCACGGCAACCGATGTCGGCTACGCTCCTTATGTCGACCTGTCGGTACCGGATGGCATCAACGTCGATCCGGCAACCGCCAATTTCCTCGGCGCGCCAGTGGACATGACGTTGGCAGGCGAGTTCGATGCCTCAGGTAACCTCGTCGATATCGTCACGGGAAACCCAGTTAACCACCCTCTTCTGGGGACGCCGGTCTCTGGCGGTACACCAGGTGAAACACTGTATGTCGTTGAGTTGCCCTTCGGCAGTTTCGTGCCGGATCAACCGATTGCGCAAATTGACGTGCTGGCGACGCTCGACAAGTCCGAGGGCGCCGTGGTGGGTACGCCGTTGACCATGAGTGCCACGGGCGGTTTCGCGCTGGGTAGCGACCCGCTGGACAACCCCGGCACCGATGCCCCTATCACAGGCGCCACCACTACCAACTCAATTACTCCGCAGGTCATCAACCTGACCAAGGAGCTGAGCGCGGCCGAAGATGAGATCTCAACGGGCCCCAATTTTCCTTTTTCCTATACGCTGACCGTCGATATCGCCAATGGCGAGACGTTAACGGATCTTGACCTGACCGATTTGCTGCCCAACTCGTTTGTCTACGTCGGTGGTTCCGTGGCTGTTGACGCCTCCGGCGCAACCGCGTCCTCGGGACTTTCCATTACCGATGAACCCGATGCCGGTGCGCCGCAGAATCCGACGGACAATGATTTTCTGATTGAGTTCGACAGTGTCACCGGCTCGACCTCCGATTCCGATATCGTAGTCACGTACACCGTGTGGGTTTCCGACGTGGATGCCGACGGCAATCCCGTCATTAATGCAGCCAGTGGCGATGATGTACTAGCGACGAACGATGCCGAAGTGACGGCCGACTATGGCGCGGTACCGGTCGGCGACAACGATGCCGCCACCGACCAACAGATCTCGCAGCAGTCCATTTCCATCCAGAAAGGTGTCGACATCGCCAACGATCTGGGTGGGGCCGAAGCCACTCCGGGCGACACGCTGGAGTACACAATTCAGGTACAGGTCTCGGACTATTTCGAGTTCAGTAATGTGGTCATCGACGATACGTTTTCCGATGGCCAGTTGTTTGATTCCACGTTCACACCCACGTTCGTTATCAACGAAGGCGGTGTGACCACGTCAGGTGCCTTTGCCGCCGCCAATTATTCGGTCACGCACAATTTGGGAACCGACGGCACGACCGATGTGCACTTCGATATCTTTGCCGAAGTGCCCGATGGCGTGCTGACCGGCGACCTGTATGCCGATGCCGGACTGAGCAGTGGCACCACCGTGAGCGTCACTTTCCGCACCGTGATTCAGGAAGACTTCACCGACACATTCCCCTCGGGGGACCAGAGTGTCGACACGGGCGACGTGCTGACAAACAACGTCACGGTCAGCGGCATGTTGCCCAGTGGCCAGACCGAAGCTGACGGTAGCGGAGCGTCGATCGAGATCGCCGGTCCGTTCGTCGCCAAATCGGTCTACGCGGTGGATGCAGATACGGCCAAGGCAGGTGATCCGATCATCGCGGGTCACACAATCACGTATCTGTTGAGCTTCGATATGGCGACAGCCGATTTCGAAAACCTCGTGCTGACCGACTATCTGCCATTGCCCATTTACAACTCCACCGAACTGATCACCTTCAGCACCACACCCACGGCAGTGCCGCCGCCGGCAGGCACGGTCACCTATGGAGCAGGACACAACTTGCACACGGTCGCCCCCGGCACCAACCCGCCGCTGATGACGACCGACGCTGCGTCGAATTCCGTGTCCTTTGATTTCGGTGATTTTGACGTCAGCCCCAGTGTGCCCGCACGGATTGAACTGCTGATTACCGTCACTGCGCAGGACCTGAATTTTGCCGATGGCCTGTTCCTGACCAACCAGGCCAATGCCTCGTACGGTTCAACCTTCAACTCGACGATCACCAGCAATGCAATTGCCCAGAACCAGGTGGCCGCACCCGATTTGCGGCTGACCAAGGGTATTGTCTCCACCGATGCCGTGTCGCCAACATTTGATGCAGCCGTCGGCCCGGTGGGATTTGAACCGCCCAACAGCGCACTGCCCGCGTTTGGCGGTGGTATCAACAGCACCAATCTCTCGGCAACGCCCATCGACGCCAATCTGACGGGTGCCGATGCCGGCGACCTCGTCAAGTTCGCGATCGTGATTGAAAACACTGGCGGTGCCGAAGGTCTGAATCTACTGATTCAGGATGTGATTCCGCCCGAGTACCTGGTGCCGGGTTCCGGATTGAATCTGGAAGTGCGCGATGGCGGCGGCAATCTGCTCGCCTACGTCGGCGCTGACACTGATTTGTTCGGTGCCGGAATCGATATTGTGGATCCAGGTATGTATGACGGAGCGATCAACAATTTCGACGACGCGCAAGCGGCTGGCGACGGCTCCAACATTATCGTCATCACCTACGACCTCGAACTGGCGACGGCTGTTTCTTCCAACTCGACTTACAACAATACGGCGGAGATCGCCGAGTTCGGCACGGTGGATGGCGGCGCAGATCACACAGCCGGCACCAGCAACAGCAACTGGACGGATGACGCGGATGTCACTACTCGGGGCTTCGCTCCGGTCAAATCCATCGTGGCGACATCGGAAGTGCACACCGGAATGGTCGGCGGCTTCGAGCGAGTCACCATTGGCGAGATCGTGCGTTACCGCCTGGCGGTGGAAATTCCCGAGGCTACGCTAACCAATTTGCAAATTCAGGACCTGTTACCAGCGGGTCTGCAATTCGTGGACGACGGAACCGCCATGGTGGCCTTCATCTCCAATGGCGCGGGAATTACCTCCAGTGACATCCCTGGCACGCTGAATCTGGCGGTGCCTGCCGGTGCCAACGTCAGCGGCAACTCGGTCGTCGCGCCCACCTTCGTGCTGGGCGATCAACATGTCGGATCCGACTCCAGTGTTGATCTCGATCCGGACACGTACGCCAACGGCAGCGATCCCCGGTTCAAACTGGGAACGATTGTCAATGCAGACAATGACGCCGACTCGGAATATTTGGTCATCGAATTCAATGCGCTGATTCTGAATGCGGCCGCCGCGGGCAACGATCAGGGCGACCAGCGTGATAACAGCTTTTCCGTCAATGTGGATGGCACGGCGGAAGATGCCAGCAACACATCCAGAATCATTATCGCTGAACCACTGATCAACAACCTGGACAAGACGGTTGCGCCAGCCAGCGGCGACGTGGGCGACGTGGTCACCTATACGATCACATTCAGCAACGCCAACGATCCCACGCGCTCAACCGCTTTTGACGTCAATTTGCTGGACGACGTGCCGTCAGACCTGACGCTCGATCTGGCTTCGATCGGTGTGGTGCTGGGCGGTGGAGCCACCGGCGTGACCGATAATTCGGCGGGCAACTTGTTGGATTTGACCATCGATGAGATTCCCGTGGGTGGTACAGTCACAGTCACATTCGATGCGACCCTGAATGCCACGGTCCCACCAGGCGAGACTCTGTTAAACGACGCTCGCCTGACTTACACCGGTCTGCCCGGCGGCGGCACCGCCGTCAATCCAACCGGTTCGTCGACAGGAGGTGTTTCCGGAGCCGACGACGGCGAGCGCGACGGCAGCGGCGGCCACAACGATTACGGCGATGCCGATACGGCCAGCCTGTTGATCAATGCTCCCACGATTACGAAAACCCTGCTCAACACCAGCATTGATAACGGAAACAATGCGTTGAACGAAGCGGTCATCGGGGAACTGGTCACCTATCAGATTGCGGTCGACATTCCCGAGACCACGATTCCCGGTTCGAAAATCCTCGACACACTGGACCTCGGGCTGGAATTCATCAGTCTCGACAGCGTGGAAGTGTTCAGTGCCGGCACGCCTACCGCCGATGTGACTTCGTCCATCGGAGCTTTTGCAACCACGGCGCTGTTCAATCCCGCTGTGACCGGCGACGGCTCGGCCACTGCGCAAGACCTTGAATTCGATTTCGGAACGCTCGTCAATGTCAACGGTGACAATACACAAACCGAAACGCTGGTCATCACCTACACGGCACGCGTCGTCAATACCGCGACTAACCAGAACGATGCCGGCCCCGGCACGATGCTGAACAACGTGGCGCAGTTCGAGTGGGCAGGTACGTCAGGCACGTTAACCAGCGCGCCCAATTCGGCAGCCCCGCTGGAAGTGCTGGAAGCGGAACTGGAAGTCGTCAAAGCGGTTGACGCGGCTACGGGCGACGCTGGCGACACGATCACCTACACCGTCGTCGTCCAGCATTCGGCCGACAGCGACACCGACGCCTTTGACATAACCTTCACCGACACCATTCCCGCGGAAGTCAACGTCGCGTTTCCCGGCGACTTCACGATCGTGCACTCGACGCTGGGCAATGTCTCGGCGTTGTTCGAATTGACGGCCAGCAACGAACTGCGCACGGTGGCCGGCGCGTCGTTCGATTTGGACTTCGGCGAAACCTTGACCGTTACGGTGGTCGGCACACTGGATATTTCCGTCGAACCGGGCGAAATGCTCAACAACACGGCGTGCGTGGACTGGACTTCGCTGGACGGGGTCAACGCGGCGGAGCGAACCGGCGACGATGGCGTCGGCGGCGCCCTTGATGATTACGCCGTTTGCTCCAACACGGTTACGACCACGATCAATTCGCCGACGCTGGGCAAGGAACTGATCGCCACCAGCATCGTTGACCCGGTTAATGCAAACGACGAAGCGGTGATTGGTGAAACGATTCAGTACCGCGTGACGGTGGTGCTGCCGGAAGGCACGACCAACGCTGCCCAAATCATTGACGACCTGGATCTCGGTCTGGAGTTTATCAGCTTTGACAGTCTGCAAGTCCTGTCGGGCGGTGTTCCCACCGCGGATGTGACGTCCAGCGTCGACTTGCTGACCAACATGGCCAGCTTTACCCCCACGGTCACCGGTGATGGTTCCACCGTCGCCCAGCAGCTGACGTTTGATTTCGGCACGCTGGTCAATAACAACACCGACAACGCGGCGGCCGAGGCCATCGTTTTGACCTACACCGTGCGGGTGATGAATGTACCAGGTAACACCAGCAACGGTGGTGGGCTCGGTACGCTGCTCGACAATGCAGCGTTCTTTGAATTCACTCGCGGAGTAACGACCGTTCAAACCAGCATCGACAGCGCTCCGCCTGTGGAAGTCATCGAGCCGGAACTGGATATCACCAAGACCATCAGCGATGATACTCCGTATCTCGGTCAAACCGTGACTTACACGCTGACCATCAGCCACACTGCCGGCAGCGACGCCGACGCGCAGGACTTGCGTGTCACGGACCTGGTTCCTGCCGGATTGACGCTGGATCTGGCGACTTTGAATGTAGTGGGTGCGACCGTCATCACTGACAGTTCGGCCGGCAGCAGTATTGATCTGGTGCTCGACCAACTCGCTCTCGGCAACACAATTACGATCACGTACGACGCCACCGTTTCCAGCGACGTTGCCGATATTGGCAACAATCTGAACAACACTGCCAACACTTCGTGGAGCTCGTTGCCGGACGGTGTAACCGCCGGCGCAGGTCCCGAACGCGATGGCGACGCCGGCAACGGCGGCGAAGATGACTACGCCGACAATGTTTCCGAAACGGCCGTGATCACCCACCCGCTGGTCGAGTTGACCAAGACGCTGGTCGGTTCGCCGGTTGCGGCATCCAGCGGTATTTCGGACAACGTTGACGTCACATTCGACTTCACCATCTTCAGCACCGGCAACGATCCGCTGACCCAAATGTCGCTGGTCGAAGATCTGGCTGCCCAGTATGGCGGAGCCTTCGTGGGACTGGTGGGCTCGCCGGCCATTGTCTCCTCCACGGCTACCGATCAGCCCGAACTGAACGCGGCGTACGACGGAGGCTTTACGGACGCCGAGCTGTTTGATAATTCAGGTGCCAACACCAATAGCCTGGCCGGTGGTGAGTTCGTAACGATTCGCATCACGCTGGAAATCGACCCGGACGCCGTGACGGCGATTTTGACCAGTGGCAATCTCGTCAACCAGGCGACCGTCACCGGCACCGGCGATGACACCGGCGTCGTAGTCACCGATCAATCGGACGATCCGTCCAATCCGGCGGACGTCGATCCTAATGGCGACAACAATCCGGACGATCCAAACTTGTTGCGGTTCCCGGACATTTCACTGACCAAGGAAATCATTTCCGGTCCGTCTCCGGCAGCCAGCGGCATGAATGGCAACTATGACGTGACTTTTGAGTTCGCGATCGAAAACGTCGGCACGACCTCGCTCGATTCAATTACGCTCGTGGAAAACCTGCAAAGCCAGTTCGGCGGAGCTTTCGTCGGTTTGCTCGGCTTACCGACCATTACTGCCTCGACCGCCACGGACGATCCGGGACTCAATCTGCTGTACGACGGTACGGCTGGCAATGCAAATATCTTTGACGGTTCGTCCAGTCAGCTGAACCCGAACGAAACGATTACGGTACAGGTTTCGATCGAATTTGATCCGGACCACCCCACGGCCATTCTCGACGGAGTCACCGGTGATGGTTCAGGTGACTTCGAAAATCAGGCCACCACGTCCGGCATCGATACAGTCGGAGGCGGCACGCTGGTCAACGACGACTCGGACGACCCAGTGGACGCAACCAATGTCGACCCCGATGGCGACAACAACCCGGACGATCCGACGACGATGATCATTCCGGACATCAATTTGGAAAAAGCGCAGGTGGGAGCCATCGTGCCTGCCGCCAGCGGTATCGCCGGCAACTTTGAAGTCACTTACGACTTCACGATTTCGAACATCGGCGGCGAAGGCCTTGGTTCATTGTCGCTGGTTGAAGATCTGCAATTGCAATACGGCGGAGCCTTTGCCGGCATCGTCGGGTCACCAACGATCATCGCGTCGACGGCCACCGACGCCATCGAGTTGAACACGGCCTACGACGGCACGACCGCCAACCCGGAACTGATTGACAACTCGGGCGGCAACACCAATCTGCTCGATCCCGGACAGACGATCACCGTGCGTCTTGTGATCGAGATTGATCCGGACAGCCCGACAGGCATCATCACTGGCGGTACGCTCGTCAACCAGGCGACCACCAGCGGCACCGGTGATGTCAGTGGCAACACCGTCAATGATGATTCGGACGATCCCAACAATCTGACCGACAGCGATCCCAACCTGGACAACGATCCCGATGATCCAAACGCGATTCGCATCCCGTGGATTTCCCTGGAGAAGTCGATCGTCGGTGCTCCGAGCCCGGCTGCCAGCGGCATGCAAGGCAACTACGATGTGACCTACCAGTTCACGATCGAGAACGACGGCACCACGCCGCTGGAAATGATCACGCTGGTTGAAGATCTGCAATCGCATCTGGGCGGAGCCTTTGTCAACTTGATCAGCTCGCCGGTCATTACGGCTTCCACCGCCACCGATGATCCGGGTATCAATCCGCTGTACGACGGAACCGCTGCCAATTCGAATATCTTCGATGGTTCCACTTCCCTGTTGAATCTGAATGAGTCGGTCACCGTCCAGTTGATCATCGAAGTGGATCCGGACAATGCCACGGCCGTTTATGATTCGGTTTCGGGCGATGGCAATAACGATCTGGAAAACCAGGCAGCCACGTCAGGTCAGGATCCTTTTGACGGTACGCTCGTCACAGACAACTCCGATGATCCCGCCGACGCCACCAACACCGATGACGACGCTGACAACGATCCGGATGATCCGACAACGCTGTTGATTCCGGAAATCGCTCTGATCAAGACGTTGATTGGGTCACCGGTTCCCGCCACCAGCGGCACTGCCGGAAACTATGAACTCACCTATGACCTGCAATTCACCAACATCGGCAATGAGGCGTTGAACAGCCTGTCGCTGCTGGAGGATCTGCAAACGCAATATGGCGGAGCTTTTGTGCAGATCGTCGGCTCGCCTGCGATCACTGCCTCGACCGCCAGCGATGCCATCGAGCTGAACGCGGCCTACGATGGTACGACTGCAAACGCCGAACTGGTCGACAACAGCGGACTCAATACGAACTTGCTGGACATCGGCGAAAGCGTCACGGTGCGTATTGTAATTGAAGTCGATCCGGACGACCCGGCCGCCAACATCATCAGCGGCGGACTGGTCAATCAGGCGATTGTTGCTGGTACCGGCGACCAGTCGGCAACCACCGTCAATGACGAATCGGATAACCCGGCCGATGCCACCAACACCGATCCGGACAGCGACAACAATCCTGATGATCCCAATACGATTCGCATTCCGCTGATCTCGCTGGAAAAATCGATTGTGGGCGCGCCGATTCCGGCGACCAGTGGCATGCAAGGCAACTACGACGTGACCTACCAGTTCACGATTGAAAACAACGGTACGACGCCACTGGAAATGATTACGCTGGTTGAGGACTTGCAGACACAGTTCGGCGGAGCGTTTGTCGGATTGGTCGGAGCGCCGGCCATTACCGCTTCCACAGCCACCGACGATCCAGGTCTGAATCCGCTGTACGACGGCACACCAGCCAACTCGAGCATGTTCGATGGCTCGACAAGCCTGTTGAACGTCAACGAGTCGGTCACGGTGCAAATTGTCATCGAAGTGGATCCGGACAATCCGACAGCCGTTTACGATTCCGTGACCGCCGATGGCAACAACGATCTGGAGAACCAGGCAGCCACGTCAGGACAGGATCCTGCCGATGGCACGCTGGTGACGGACAACTCTGACGATCCGGCCGACGCCACGAACAACGACGACGATGGCGACGGCGAGCCGGACGATCCGACCGCGATCATTCTGCCGGAGATTACACTTGTGAAGACGCTGGTGGGTGCTCCCTTGCCGGCCAGCAGCGGCATCAGTGGCAACGTTGATGTGACTTACGATTTCACGTTCACCAATACCGGTAACGAAGCCCTCAACTCACTGAGTTTGCTGGAAGACCTCGGGGCCCAGTACGGCGGCGCGTTCGTTGGCCTGGTCGCGCCTGCCGCGGTGACCGCTTCGACCGCCAGTGATCCGATCGAGTTGAATGCAGCCTACGATGGCACGACCGCCAACTCGCAACTGATTGACAACAGTGTCGGCAACACCAACTTGCTGGATATTGGCGAATCGGTGACGGTGCGGCTGTTCATTGAAGTCAATCCGGACGATCCGGCAGCCAACCTGCTGGGCGGTGGCTTGTTCAATCAGGCCACGGTTGCCGGGACCGGTACGCAAACATCGACCGTTGTCAATGACGACTCGGACGACGCGACCGATCCGACCAACAACGATCCCAACAGCGACAACAATCCCGATGATCCCAACGAAATCCGCATTTCGACCATCGAATTGACCAAGGACATCACCTCGGCGGTGGCTGCGTCCAGCGGCATCTTTGGCAACCACGATGTGACTTACCAGTTTGTGGTGACCAACACCGGCACCACCGATCTGAACAACCTGGTCCTGACCGACGACTGGGCAAGTCAGTTTGGCGGTGCGTTTATCCAGATCATTCCGGGATCGCTGTCCGTGACGGACGTCAATGCGACGGTGGTGCCGGGAGCCAATCCCGCTTACACCGGCGGAACGGCCCAGAACATGCTGGACGGAACGGGTTTGCTACAGTCGGGCGAAAGTTTTATCGTCGAATTGACGGTTGAGATTGATCCGAACGCTGCGGGCGCCATTCAGGTGTTTGGCGCCATCCAGAATCAGGCGCAAATCACGGGTGAAGATCCGGTCAATCCAGGCGTGACCGCCCAGGATGATTCGGACGACACATCCAACGCGACCGACAGCGATCCCAACGGCGACAACAACCCGGATGATCCGACACGGTTTGTGATCTCGGATATTGGAGCGGCCAAGCGGATTGTTTCGACGGTACCGTCATCGACGCTGCCGGGCGTGTTCGTGGCGACCTACGAATTCGTGATTCGTAATGTCGGTGGAACGGATCTGACCAACATCACCATGGCGGACGATATGCAGAGTTCACTGGGGCCGGCATTCCTCGGGATCAATTCAGCACCGGTGATTGTGGGGTCAACCGCGACGACAGATCCCAATCTGAATCCGCTGTTTGACGGCAACACGGGCGGTGTTGGCAACAGTCAGGTATTTGACGGAACTTCGGGTTTGCTACAACCGGGTGAGGAGATCATTGTCCAGATCGATGTTTTCATTGAAGCGGACCAGCTGATGCCGGGTTCCAACAATCAGGCTACCGTTGGCGGATTTGATGGCACAGGCGCTGTCAGTGATCTTTCGGATACCGGAGGGGATCCGGAAGGCAACAATATCGGCGTGGCTGGCGACAGCGGCGGCGAAGACGATCCGACGTTGCCACCGGGCATTGGTTTAGCGAAGAACCATGGCACGCCGATACAGATCGGCAACGACTGGATGGTTCCCGTGACCTTTGTGGTGGAAAACCTTGGCCTGACGGACCTCGTCAATCTGAATCTGATTGAGGATATCGCCAGCCAGTTTGGTCCTGCTTTCCTCAGCGCGACTTTGCCGGTGATCGATGCTACGGGTGTGGTGGGTGGCACCGCACCGGGCGTCAATGCGACATGGACGGGCGATACCACACAGAACATGCTTGACGGCACCGGGCTGTTGACGCCAGGTGACACCTTCACGATCACCTTTGACGTGACGATCAATCCGGATGCCAGCGGGACTTCGAGCGTGCTGGACAATCAGGGTGAGATCACTGCCACCGATCCTTCCAATCCAGCGGTTGTTGTTCGCGACTATTCGGACAGCGGCCTGCAGCCCAACGGCAATAATCCGGGGGAGCCTGGCGATACAACCGGCACGGAAGACCCCACGCCGTTGCAAATTCCCGACATCGGCCTGTCGAAGTTCCTGTCGGATACCGCGATCAACGGTGCCAACTTTGACGTCACCTATCATCTGGTGATTGAGAATACCGGGACGGTCGACCTGATCAACATTTCCCTGTTCGACGATCTGGAGTCGCAGTTCCTGCCACACGAGTTGCTGGATGCGGAGAATCCGGCAATTGTTTCCAGTTCAGCCACCGCCAATCCAATGATCAATACCGGGTGGTCGGGGGATGTGACGGCGAACATGTTCGATGGCGTCAGCGGCATCATTAAACCTGGTGAGTCGATCGTGGTCGAAGTCACAGTCACCGTGAAGCCCGACTTCAACGAACTGGTCAACGGCAAGCTGATCCTCGTGAATCAGGCGCAGGTGTCTGGCCAGGGGCTCGACGAAAACGGCAACCCGCTACTGGATGATGCCGGCAATCCGATGCCGCTGGCTGAGGACGATTCAGACAGCGGCGCGGATGCGAATGGCAGCAACCCGGGACAGCCCGGCGACAGCGGTTCGTTGGATGATCCGACTCCCGTTGAATTGCCGGTTTTCGCCTTTGATTCCTTCCGCAATGAGTCGGAGGTCGAGCAGTATCACGGCTTCCGCGACGACATCGATCACGTTCATCCGCCCTTCCCGATCGACACGATGTACACCGGCATCACCGAGCCAGGAACGACGTTGAAGCTGAAGATCTTTGACAAGAAAGGCTTTGAGATTGGCGAGCGTATTGTCGTGGCGGACACGGCCGGAAACTGGCTGGCCACGTTCCACGGCACCATTGTCGGCAAAAACCCGCATACGATGCTGGTAACGCAAACGCCTCCGATCTATCAGGGATTTGACGATACCGGATTCAATCTGCGTCGTTACTTCCATCCGGCCGTACACCACTCGTTGTTCTTTCACGAGCCGGTAACGGTGCAGAGTGTGGCGCGATCGCTGCCGCACACGGTGTTGAGTTCGATGCACGAGGCCAATCGCAATCCGATGGGCTTTGGCTGGACAGCACATGCCTACGAACTGGTTTCGTCATCGACTAACGCGTCTTACCAGTAAGCACTGTTGACGACGGGAAATCACCAAGCCACGTTCTGACGACGTGGCTTGTGATTTCGTTGGTAGCGTGATTGGCTATTGGGACAGAATGAACCGGTGATTCATGATTTTGGTCAAGTCGGGTCGGTATGCCTCACGGTCGTGTTCGAGGTTCGCTTCGTTGTAGAACTTGCGCATTGCCTGCAACGCTTCACGACGACTGACCAGTCCCAGCAATTCGTCTTTCTTGTTGACGACCGGCAGGTGCCGGTAGCCGTGATTGACCAGCAGCGAGGCAATGGCGAACACGTCGGTGTCTTCAAAAACCGAAACGGGATGTCGCTTCATACACGTCGCCACCGTTATCTTGGGTTCGGGCAGTCCGTAAAACATCTTGTTCGACAGATGTTCCAGGGCATCGGCTTCGGAAACAAAGCCGATCAGGACTTTGTGTGAGCCGCGCCCCTCGATGACCGGAGCGCAGGAGATTTCATGGTGCAACAGGAATTCGATCAAATCGGCGAGCGACATATCCGGTGAAACCGAGCGAATACTGCGATTCATCAGTTCGCCGGCGTGGGGTATTTGTGCTTTCATGGCAATTCTGTTGAAAAACGATTGAATGACCCGTTCGATGCGGCATTCGAATCCATCGGCAATTCCCGCGCCAAACCGCTGATGGGTGTTGGAGCGTGATGTTTTTCCGCAAGCCGCATGACGATTTGCGAAGGTCCCGCCAGTTGCGTGCGATATTGCACGCCCTGCAGATGGCGAGTGACCGCGCGGAAAAAGTGACGACCAGCTCTTCGAGACATGCTACACGCATCCCTTTATTTGCGGCGTCGATAGCGGAGCAAGCCGGCGGCACCCAGTCCCAGCAGGGCCAGGGTACTGGTCGGTTCGGGAATCGCACCCGTCGCAATCGGCGTATTGGCATCGGGTTCATAAGCCCAGCGATTAATCGTCAACATGCCATCGGTCAAATCGAAGTTGGTCTCGGCCCAGCCGTAATGCAACTGTCCGGCGTCGTCTTCAAACCTGAAACCGATGTTGGCATGGTCCTGGACAAAAATACCCCATTAAGACGCATTCTCAAACACCGGGGCAGCCCTTGGACCATTGTCCCGTCTCACACTTGCTGACAGCTCTTACGGACTCAGGTACTCCAGTTCGGTGGTGGTCAGCGGATCGTGACTGGCCATTTGCTGTTTCAGCACTTCGATCGTCGCTTCGGACGCGTCACCGTATCGCGCCTTTATGCGTCGCCGCAACTCTTCCGGCGGCGCATCGCAATCGAGAATCTGAAAGGGGACTTGCCGTTGCTGTGCCAGTTGCATGAACGGTTGCCGACGGCCAATCTTCAAAAAGGTAGCATCGACCGCGACGGGAAATCCGGCTTCGATGATCATCGTGGCCAGTTCGAGCAGTCGCTGATAAACCCGATCGCTGGTCTCGGTTGCATACTTCTCAACAGGGTCGTTACCGGATTGCTCCATCATCCCGGTCCGTTCGACATCGGATCGAATCCGGATTCCGCCGTTTGCCTGAATGAATGCCAGTGCACGTGTTGATTTGCCGCTGCCGGAAAAACCGTGCGTAATGGCCAGGCCCGATGGCATGCCGAACGCAAAGCTGGCCGCAGCCTTCAGATAGCGATCCCACGGCCCGGCCGGATCGTCCGCGGGGCTGTATCCTGCGACGGGATGATGTTGCGGGTTGAGCCACGTGACCTTGGCGCGAACCAGGGCTCGATACACCAGATAGTAACGCAGCACACGCACACCATCGTAGTCGCCGCTGGATTCGCAATATGCATTGAGCAGTCGCCAGCCAAGGTCGGGGCGACCCCGCGCCACGAAGTCCATCACGGGAAAGGCCAGTTCGCTCATCACATCGATCCACTGCAATTCATCGTTGAATTCGATGCCATCAAAGGCCATGACCTGTCCATCCAGTTGCAGCACGTTTTTCAGGTGCATGTCGCCATGGCACTTGCGGACTTTCCCGGCGGCCAGTCGTTCCTCAAAAAACGTTTGGCAGTAGCGGTATTCCCAGCGGGACCAGTGATGCAGCCGCCGCACCAGATCCAGTCGACGGTCACCGGCAAAGACCTCACGCAGGAATTCACAGTTCTCTTCCGATTGACGGTCAATCAATTCCGTCAGACAGGGTCGCGCGGCGGGCGTGGCGGTGGCCAGTCCCGCGTGTACCCGGGCAAGTTCTTCGCCAAATCGCTGTACGGATTCCGGTGATAACTCATCGTGGTCAAGTCGCTGGGCGAGTATTGCGTCCTGGGGAAACTCGCGCATCTTCACTGCCCACGCCAGCGGCTGACTTTCGTCGCCAATGGTCAGTTGCGGGCCTGCCCGGGAAATCGGAACGACATCCAGATACAGATCAGGTGCAAAGCGTCGATTGAGTTGGAGTTCCTGCTGGCAAAAGTTCTTGCGTCGCTCGAGGGTGGAATAATCGACAAAGTCGAACTGGACGGGCTTTTTAATTTTGTAGGCATACTTGCCGGTCAAAATGACCCACGAGATATGGGTCTCCATCAGTTCCAGTCGCTCGACCGCATGCGGAAATGCTGCGGCACACAAAAGTTCTTCGATCAAAAAATCAGTAGCCATGAAGAGCAACAACCTGAGGCCAACCTGCATCCGGTCTTTAATTAATCTGCAATTCCGGTACCGCGAACTGTGGACTCTGGTCGCGGCATGGCATGCGCGCGGAATCGCACGAAGACTCGCAAATTGTACCGCTGGCCGGTAAATTCGCACGGCGGCACAGGTATTGCATCAGGGCACGGGCATGAATCACAAACTTGAGCATTCCCACGAGCCAGATGATATTGCTGCGCGCATTACGGAGCGGACGAAGCATAGCTATCTGAGCGATTTCGTGTATGGAGCGATTGACGGGACCGTGACCACGTTTGCCGTCGTCTCCAGTGTGGCCGGTGCCGGACTGGATTACGGGATCGTGGTAGTGCTGGGACTGGCCAACCTGCTGGGAGACGGTTTCAGCATGGCGGCCAGCAATTATTTGGGCACACGCACAGACCAGCAATTGCGTGAGAAGGCCCGGGCTATGGAGAAACGGCACATCGATGCGGAACCCGAAGGTGAACGCGAAGAGATTCGTCAGATTTTTGCCCAGAAGGGATTCGAGGGCGAGGACCTCGAGCGGGCGGTCGAGATTATCACCGCCAGGGAAGAGCGCTGGATCGACACCATGCTGGTCGATGAGCTGGGTATTCCGCTGGACGGTCCCAATCCGTTCCGGGCAGCGCTGACCACTTTTGTCGCCTTTAATGTGGTTGGGATGTTGCCCCTGCTGGCATTTATTTTTGGCTTGTTTGTACCGATTACCGACGCGAACATGTACGCAGCCAGCACCGCCGTTACCGGAGTCGCGTTTTTTCTGGTGGGAACGGCCAAGTCATGGTTTGTGGATCAGCGCTGGTTCTGGTCCGGATTTGAGACCTTGTTCATCGGCGGTATTGCAGCACTGCTGGCCTACGGGGTAGGAATAATGCTGCGGGGAATTGTTCCCGGCTGAACATCACGAGTAACAGCTGCCATAGAAGGAGATGACGATGGGTCGACTGGTAACCGGAATGATAGTTTTGGCAGCATTGTGCACAGTGGTCCTGGCCTGCAAGGCACAGGATCAGGAGCCGGAACCGCAGCAAATTGACGAACGCCAGGCATATATGCAGCGCAAGCTCGATGACGCCCGCCACATCGTGGAAGGACTGTCCATGGAGGACTTTGACAAAATTGTGGCAGCTGCCAACGATTTGATCGCCATCAGCCACGAATCGGGCTGGAATACCCTGACCAGTGAAGCATATTTGCAACTGAGCAGCGAGTTTCGCTCCAGCGCCAGCCGGCTCCGCAAAATGGCCAGCGAAAAAAACCTCGACGGAGCGACACTGGCTTATTTCGAAGTCACCATGAATTGCGTGCGTTGCCACAAGTTTTTGCGGGAACAAAAATAGCTGATACGCCCACCTGATCATCGTCGGTCGAAATTGTCATGAATGAACTCAAGAGCATTCAGTGTCCGGTTGACCTGTCCGAGGACAGTTTCGCGGCCGTCGATCTGGCGACGCGACTGGCTCGCGATAACAAGGCCTCGATTATGTTTCTGCACGTGGCGCTGCCCATGTTGCCATCGGAGAAACTATTTGCCGAACAGGAGGTGCTGGCGGTCGAAGAGGAAGACAAGCATGAATTCATGCAGGTAAAACCGACCGACCCGTCAGTGCCTTGCGAACACCTGTTCGCGCACGGCAATCCCGGGCCCGTCATCGTGCAAGTGGCTCGCGACCAGGGGTGCGACATGATCGTGCTGGGGACGCATGGCCGCAGCGGTTTGCTGCGGATCCTCATGGGCAGCGTCGCCGAATATGTGCTGCGGCATGCCCACTGTCCCGTGCTGACGTTGAAAGGCCTGCGCGCTGCCGAAGAGGACGAACCCAGGCCGGTACCGGTCAACAAACCGCGGATTTATGTTACCGAAGTCATGCAGCATGTCGAACCGATTCACGCCAGCGACCAGATGCGCGATGTCGTTATTGAACTGGAATCGGCGGGTGCCACGGGCGCTCCGGTAGCCGACGACGACGGCAAGTGTACCGGCATCCTTACCGTCACCGACATTGACAAGTACCGCGAACTCAAACAGCGCTATCAGGAAAAGGATCCGTCGGTGCTGGATGAGATGTTTGAGGTGGACGAATTCGGCCAGCGGCGACCCGTCAACCAGACGTTTGACCAGGTCGTGCGACATATGACTCAACCGGTCATTACCATCCAGGCGACGCAGACGTGTGACGAGGCAGCCAGACAGTTCGCCGCAAATCCCAAAATCCATCACCTGGTTGTCGTGAATGACCGCAACCGTCCGCTGGGAATTCTGGAACCGCACCAATTGCCTGAATCCATCTCGTCGGCCTGAACAGTAGCGGGAGTCGCTTTGCTGTAGCCGTTAACGATTTCGCGTTCTGTGCGCTGGACTACCGTTTTTTCCCGGGGCCGGTCGCGGATGCTAACGCAGAGGTCGCAAAGGTGTAAAGACACACAGAGCTGTCCCGCGTTTTGGCATTGGATGCCGCGGCCTGACGCCTTTTTTACGATTACCGTGCACCCTCAGTGTGCCGGATCGCGCGCCCTGTTTATTGACCGAAATTCCGGTGGCGGTTTCTATGGGGAAAAACCCGCTGTGCTTTCCAAATGCCGTGTCAAATTGTCGCAAGATCGGTTACCGTCTGGCTTTGGCACCTGATTTGCCCGAGTGCGACCCCAATTGTCTTTACGTGGTCGCTTTCTCTCATGGAATCTTTACACCCTAACGGAATCCTTATACGTCATGCACGACGAGACATCCAGTGGCGCTGCCGCGAAATCCGCATCTTCATCCACTCAACTCGATAGCTTCTCCTACGACGACCATATTGTGCGTCTATTCGCGCTGGCCACATTGATATGGGGCCTGGTGGGGACATTGGCCGGCCTGATTGTGGCGATCATTCTGGTCATGCCTCAATGGACGTTTATGGAGTACATATCCTTCGGCCGTTTGCGCCCCTTGCACACCAACGCCGCGATTTTTGCCTTTGCAGGCAACGCCATTTTCGCTGCGGTCTATTATTCCACACAGCGTTTGTGCAAGGCGCGGATGTGGAGCGATCTGCTCAGTCACCTGCACTTCTGGGGCTGGCAACTGATTATTGTGGCGGCGGCCATCACGCTGCCGCTGGGCATCACCCAAAGCAAGGAATACGCCGAACTGGAATGGCCGATCGATATCGCCATCGCCCTGGTGTGGGTGGGCTTTTTCGGCGTGAACTTCTTCATGACGCTGATCAAACGTCGCGAACGTCATATGTACGTGGCCCTGTGGTTCTACATTGCCACGATTGTGACGGTGGCATTGCTGCATGTGTTCAACAACCTCGTGGTGCCGGCTGGCTGGTTCAAGAGTTATCCGATTTATGCCGGTGTGCAGGACGCCATGATGCAATGGTGGTACGGGCACAACGCCGTGGCATTTTTCCTGACCACGCCGTTTCTGGGCCTGATGTATTACTTCTTGCCCAAGGCGGCCGAGCGGCCCGTGTTTTCGTACAAGCTCAGCATCATCCACTTCTGGTCGCTGGTGTTCATTTACATCTGGGCCGGGCCGCACCATTTGCATTACACCGCGCTGGCAGCGTGGGCGTCGTCGCTGGGCATGATCTTTTCGCTGATGCTGTGGATGCCCAGTTGGGGCGGCATGATCAATGGACTGCTGACGCTGCGCGGAGCCTGGCACAAGGTGGCCGTCGATCCCGTGTTGAAGTTCTTTGTGGTCGGTGTGACGTTCTACGGTATGTCTACATTTGAAGGCCCGATGTTGGCCATCAAGAGCGTCAACGCGCTGTCGCACTATACCGACTGGACCATTGCCCACGTGCACTCGGGGGCTCTTGGCTGGAACGGCTTTATGACTTTTGGCATGCTGTACTGGATGTTGCCGCGGATTTTCCAGACCAAATTGTGGAGCACGAAACTGGCGACGTGGCATTTCTGGATCGGCACACTGGGAATTTTGCTGTACATCATTCCGATCTACGTGGCCGGACTGACCCAGGGCCTGATGTGGCGGGCCTTTGACCCGGCCGGCAACCTGGCCTATCCCGAGTTTGTGGAAACCATCACGTCCATCGTTCCCATGTGGTGGACACGGGTGGGTGGCGGCACCCTGTACGTTGCCGGGATCGTGATGATGGCAGTCAACTACTTCATGACCTGGCGAAATCGCCCCGGGACTTACGACGTTCCAATCGTCAAGGCTCCGCCCTTATCGGGGGGCTATGTGGATCCGCCCGGGCCCGAATCGCGTTTGAAGGGCAAACCCGTTACCGACTTCGCCAACTCGCTGGACGTGTGGGAACAAGCCCGTTGGCACCGCGTCTGGGAACGCCTGCCTGTCAAGTTCACAGTCTGGGTGACGATTGTCGTGATCGTGGCGTCAGCCTTTGAGTTGATCCCGACCTTTATGATTCGCTCCAACGTGCCGACGATTGAAACGGTCAAGCCCTACACGCCGCTGGAACTGATTGGCCGCGACCTGTACGTAGCCGAAGGCTGTTACAACTGCCACTCGCAAATGATCCGTCCGCTGTTCGCCGAGACGGAACGCTACGGTGAGTATTCCAAGCCGGGTGAGTTCGTTTATGACCGGCCCTTCCAGTGGGGATCGCGCCGCATTGGTCCGGACCTGGCAAGAATTGGTGGCAAGTACTCGCACGCGTGGCACTATGAACACTTCAAGGAGCCTACTTCGGTCAACCTGGGCAGTGTGATGCCGGCCTATCCGCATTTGTACACACGCGAATTGAACTTTGGATCGATACCCGCCCGCATGCAGGCCGTGGCGGCCCTGGGTGCCGAATATACGCCCACGGAACTGGCCAATTCGGAAGAACTGGCGCACGTGCAGGCACGACAAATCGTCAAGGAGCTGCTGGAGCAGGACCCCACGATTCCGCAAGTCGACGAGAACGGAGTGAAGCTGGCCGATACCCAGCTGATCGCCCTGATCGCCTACATCCAGCGTGTTGGCACGGACTATTTCGCATCGCCGGAAGATGCGGCAGCCGAACCCGCCGCTGAAGGCGAAGGCGAGGCGGGCGATCAGGAGCCGGCCGACCCGGCGGTCGAAGCAGCTGACGATCCCGTTGGGAACGCCGTTCCGCCGGCGAATCAGTCGAACGAGGAGGACCAGTGATGATCAAACAGCTTGTGCATCAACTCGATTTCACGGTTTGTGCCGAAATCGCGGTGACCCTGTTTGCCATTGTGTTTGCGGCGGTGGTGATCCGCACGCTGCTGACACGTAAAGCAATTACCGATCAACAATCACGCATCGTACTGGGAGACGGTACGGAGGAAACTTCATGAGTGTTACGAGCGATCCTGTCGAACAACCCGCTGAACAGCTTGTCGATCCGCAGGAAGAGCTGCTGACCGATCACAGTTACGACGGCATCCAGGAATATGACAATCCCCTGCCTGGATGGTGGACGTGGCTGTTTATCGGCTCGTTCTTCTTTTCCATTTTCTACGTGGTTTACTTTCACATGGGAGCCACCGGTCGCACAATTCAGGACCAGTACGACCAGCAGGCCGCCCGCATTTTTGAGTTGCGGTTTGCCGAAATCGGTGAACTGAAACTCGACGAAGCAACCATTGTGCAGTATATGAATGATCCCAAGTGGTTGTCGGTTGGCAAGGTGATCTACAAGACCAACTGTGTGAGTTGTCACGGTCCCGAGGGTGGTGGTCTGGTTGGTCCCAATCTCACCGATGACCACTGGAAGAACGTGCGCAAGATTGAAGACATTGCCACCGTGATTCAGGATGGCGCGGCCAACGGTGCGATGCCGGCCTGGCGAAACCGGCTCAGTCATGTCAATCAGATTGTGCTGAGTGCGGCTTACGTGGCGTCGTTGCGAGGCAACGGTGCGACGGGCAAATCACCCGAGGGCGACCTGATTCCGCCGTGGCCCGAATCCAAACAATAACAAGCGTAATAATGCTTGATGCTGACACATGTCTGATTCGATTCTTGAACCCGAAGAGCACGTACTAAGTACGCTTGATGCCGACGGCTCGCGCCGCTGGCTCAAACCGAAACTGAGCAAGGGCGGGCTGCTGATGAGCCGCCGTATCGTGGCGTACCTGCTGATCGCCGTGTTCACGGTGACGCCGTTTCTCAAGATCGCCGGCAAACCGTTGATTTTGCTGGACATCCCCAAGCGTGAATTCACGCTGTTTGGATTTACGTTTTTGCCCACGGACACTGTGCTGCTGGCCATGTTTATGGTGGGCCTGCTGTTGACCGTGTTTCTGCTGACCGCATTGTTCGGTCGCATCTGGTGCGGCTGGGCCTGTCCGCAAACGGTGTATATGGAGTTTGTGTACCGGCCCATCGAGCGGCTGTTTGAAGGAACCGCAGGCCGCGGCGGCAAATCCAAAAAGGCTGTGGCCGGTTGGCGCACCATTGCCAAGTACGCCGTGTATTTCCTGATCAGCATTTATCTGGCCAACACGTTTCTGGCCTACTTTATCGGCGTGGAACAACTGGGCCAGTGGGTCCGCCAGTCACCCTTTAGCCACCCGGTGCCGTTTCTCATCATGGCCTTTGTGACGTGCGCCATGATGTTTGATTTCAGTGTCTTCCGGGAGCAGTTGTGCATTATCGCCTGCCCCTACGGTCGCTTTCAGTCGGTATTGCTGGACCAGAATTCACTGATCGTCGCCTACGACGAGAACCGCGGCGAGCCTCGCGGAAAAGCCCGAAAAAAGAAGGCAGGTGCGGACTTGCCGGTGCTGGGCGATTGCGTCGATTGCGGCAATTGCGTGACCACGTGCCCCACGGGCATCGACATTCGTCAGGGCCTGCAAATGGAATGCATTAACTGCACCCAGTGTATCGACGCCTGCAATCTGGTGATGGAGAAACTGGGACGAGCACAGAATCTGATCCGCTACAGTTCGCAGGCGCATGACCGCGGTGCCAAAGGGGGGCTGCTGCGGCCCCGCACGATTATTTACCCCCTGTTGCTGACGGGAATTGCCATTGCCTTCCTGACGGTGCTGACCAACAAGAAGACATTTGATGCGATTATCTTCCGCGAACCAGGCGTGCCGCACACGCTGGCCGACGACGGGCGCGTGCGGAATCTGCTGCGGCTGAAACTCACCAATCGCGTCGAGGAACCCAGGACGTTTACCATCACGGTAACTTCGCCGGAGGGTACCAGCGTCGAGGTCAGCGAAGCGGATTTGTCACTGGGGCCGCGGGAAGTCCAGACCTTTCACATCATGGTTCTTGCGCCCCGCGATGTGTTTGTGCGGGGTCGTGCCGATCTGGAGTTGAAGGTAGAAAGTGAAACCGAATCCCGTGACCTGCGTTATCGCCTGATCGGCCCCAACAGCTAATACAAAAGTAACCAACGGACAACGTGATGACTGCTGAAATGACCGCGGGCGAAATGCGCGAGAAGACAGCTCAGCTGCGCTGGACGGTCTTTATCCTCTTGTTCTTCCTGATCCAGGCCGTAATCTGGATCGTGGCCATTTCCATAACCACTCGCGACCCTTCACATGCCGTGGTAGCCGATTACGACGAAAGGGCCTTGAACTGGGACGAGGAACGGGCGTTGCGTCGGGCCAGCGCCGCTCTGGGCTGGACCGCGACCATTCGCGTGGATGAGGCGGCCGATATCCGCGGCAATCGCGTGATTGCCATCGAAATCAGTGATGGCCAGCAGCCGGTGACGGACGCGCGTCTGGAATTGACCGCCTTTCATCGAGCTCGCGCCGGCCAGCCGCACCAACTGTTGATGAAGGAAGTGGGGCCGGGGGTCTACAGCGGAACGCTGCAAGTGCGACACAGCGGCCTGTGGCAGTTCTCCGGAGTCGCTCGACACAACGACGACACGTTTCTGTTTGACGAACGAAAACGACTGAACGCAAAACGACTGAACGCAAAACGGGGAGGGACCGGCTAAGTGGGAATCCTGCTGGGTAGTGTGTTTCTCGCCAGCTTGCTGGGCAGTCTGCACTGCGTGGGCATGTGCGGACCATTCGCGCTGCTGGCCGGCACCGATCCCGCGCGCAGGCAATCCTCGCTGGTTCCGACCGCCGCGTACAGTTTTGGCCGGCTGGTTACCTACTCGATCGTGGGCGTGATATTTGGCGCGTTGGGACTGGCCCTGAATGCCGGGACGTCGTTCGCCCCGTGGCAACAAACTGCGACCTGGGTGGCCGGCGGCCTGATGATCGCGGTTGGCTTGATCGCACTGGCCCGGCAGCTGGGCTGGAAAGTCAAACTGCCCGGGTTCGGTCTGCGGTTGCAGAAAATCCTCAACCGGCTATTTCAGCGAGCCACAAATCAGCCTCCCCTGCGCAAGGCATTTGTGATCGGAGCGCTGTCGAGTCTGATGCCTTGTGGCTGGTTGTACACGTTCGCCATCGTGGCCGCCGGCACCGGCAGTCCAATCACGGGCGCTGCGGTGATGGCAGTTTTCTGGGCCGGAACCGTACCTGTCATGGTGATGCTGGTGCTGGGCGCCGCAAAAATCAGTCACTCGGTCCAGCAGCGATTGCCCGTTGCCATGGCCAGCCTTGTCATTGTGGTGGGCGTATTCACCCTGGCCTTTCGCGCGCCGGTTGCCATCGGCGGCGAAACGATAGTGGCCGACCGCGAGGATCTGGTGCAACAAGTCCAGTCGATCGAGCAGTCCGAGTTACCTTGCTGTCATGACGAGTGAGGTGACGCGTGTCGATCGTTTCTGATACTGACGTCAATCTCAATCCTGCTGTACCGCAGGTGTCTGCAACGGTTCGTTGTGTGCATTGCAGTTTGCCCGTGCCGGCCGGACTGGTCGACGAATCATCGGACGAGCAGTTTTGCTGCCAGGGGTGTCGCACGGCGTGGACGTTGATTCACAGCAACGGGCTGGCCCAGTGGTATCAGATGCTGCCAGGCGGAGTGACGGCGGATGCCATTGGCCGGCGGGATAGCGAACAGCAATCGCGCACCTTTCAGGAGTTCGATGATCCTGCCTTTGAGGAAACGTATTGTCGTATTGATCCCTCAGGCACATCACGCGTCACGCTGGCGATTGATGGCATTCATTGCGCGGCCTGCGTCTGGTTGATTGAAAAACTGCCACAGATGCTGCCGGGTGTGGTGCGTATTACTGTCAACTGGGCCCGCGCAAATGCGGTTGTGGTGTGGGATCGGGACAAGGTGGCGTTGTCGCAGATCGCCCGCCTGTTGCATCAACTTGGTTACACCCCCTGCCCTGTCCGCGAGAGCGATCGGGAGCTGCGTCGCCAGGCTGAAAACCGTAAACATCTCGTACGCATCGGGATCGCGGCCGCGGCTGCCGGGAACAACATGCTGATCGCCGCCGCGTTGTACCTCGGGATGTTTTCGTACATGTCAGCCGGCATGGAATGGTTGTTACGTATCGCCAGTTGCGTCGTGGGAATGGTTTCATTGCTGGGACCGGGCCGGGTCTTTCTCAGGGGCGCATGGAATGCGGTGGTCACGCGTACGCCGCACATGGATTTGCCGGTCGCTCTGGGACTGACCGTGGGCAGCGTGGCGGGGCTGGTCAATACGGTGCGTGGCAGCGGCGAAATCTGGTTCGATTCACTTTCGGTACTGGTTTTTTTGCTGCTCACCGGTCGCTGGATCCAGTTTCGTCAGCAAAGTCGCGCCGCGGATTCCGTTGAATTGTTGTTTCGCATGACGCCGCGCTATGCATGGAAGCTGATTGAGGGCCAGCCGCAAAAGGTACTGGTCGAATCGGTTCGCCCCGGCGATGAACTGGAAATCAGAGTCGGCGAGTTGATACCGGTCGATGCCACCGTGACCGACGGCGCCACGCTGGTGAATGAATCGGTGTTGTCCGGCGAGTCCGTGCCGGTGGCTCGGCAGCAAGGTCAGGCGGTGGCGGCCGGAACACTGAATATCCAGTCACCCATTCGTGTTCGCGCCGACGCCGTTGGTGATGATACGAGAATCAGCCAGATTATCGGACTGGTGGAGCAGGCGGCTCTGGAAAAACCGGCAGTCGTGCAGTGGGCCAATCGCGTAGGCGGTTATTTTGTAGTGATCGTGATTGCGTTGGCGGCGCTGACGTTGGCCTGGTGGTTGCGTTTTGATCCATCTGCGGCTGTGGATCGGACGATTGCCTTGCTGATCGTGGCCTGCCCCTGCGCATTGGCACTGGCAACTCCGCTGGCGATTTCCGTGGCCATTGGCCGCGCGGCGCGGCAGCAGATCATGATCAAGGGCGGCGATGTGCTGCAAAGGCTGACTGGTTCCGGACTGATCTGGCTGGACAAGACTGGTACGCTGACGCGCGGTGACATGCAAGTCGTGCAGTGGCATGGAGCGGAGGACCTGAAACCACTGGCCGCTGCACTGGAGGCGACATCAACCCATCCTGTCGCTCGTGCACTGGCCTCGCTGGCCGACACCGGGCATTGCCGTGTCGAGTCCGTTGTTCATGATCCGGCAGGCGGCATCTCGGGCGTGGTTGACGGACGGACAGTGCATATCGGCAACGAGGCCTTCATGCGTGCACAGCTTAACGTTAGCGAGCAGGCACGCTGGCAGAGGATGGCCGAAAATATCCTTGAGCAAGGATACACACCGATCCGTGTCGCTGTGGACAACAAAATTTGCGCCGTTGCCGCGCTGGGGGATCAAGTGCGACCCGATGCGCCACAGGCAATCAGGGAATTGAGGCGACGAGGCTGGCAGATCGGCATCCTCTCCGGCGATCACCAGCACATCGTGACGCGAGTGGCCAACCAGTTGGGCATCGATCCGGCGCGGGCCCGCGGTGGCGTGACACCTGAAGATAAAATCAGCGCGGTGAAGCAGTCTTTGACAGGGCACGACACGGTTGTGATGGTGGGGGACGGTGTAAACGACAGCGCGGCGCTGGCGGCGGCTTCGGCAGGGATCGCGGTCAGCAATGGTGCCGAGGCCAGTCTGGCGGCGGCTCCGGTGTATCTGGGGCGGGCTGGATTGCAGCCGATTCTGGAATTAATGAAGGTTAGCCAGTCGGCTGGTCGCAACATCCGGCTTGGACTGGGGATTTCGCTTGCATACAACGTAATTGGTGTCACGCTGGCCATGAGCGGACTGATCAATCCCCTGATGGCCGCGGTGCTAATGCCGATCAGTTCGCTGACGGTGGTTGCAGTGTCGTTAGGCTCTGGCAAAATTGGCGAAGTTGAAGGGGAACCTTCCGGACCAGGAGACGGTCAGTGAGCGTATTGTATGTAGCGTTGCCTGTGGCATTGTTGCTGGCCGTTGCGGCCGTCGTGGCCTTTGTGTATCAGGCCCGCAGCGGTCAGTTCGATGATCTGGAAACGCCTCCCCGTCGCATCCTGTTCGACGATTGCGAAGGGTTGCCCGGGCAATCTTCGGCGGCGGACATGGCAGAACGGAAAGAGCCCTGAATACCTCAAACCCGGGTGCAACGACGCGCGTGTGCGATTACGCACGCCGCAGGGACGAGCCCGTTTGCGGCTCCTGCCCTGACGTTGGATCGCCAATGGCGAAACGTCATTACTGGCATGGTGTTTGCGATTAACTCACGTGTCACAATCCTTTTAGCAAGGTAAAACGATTCATGGCTGCAGCATTAACCACCAAACCGATTGTTGTTCCGTGGGATTTCTCGGAGATGTCGCACAAGGCGTTGAAGAAAGCGGCTGAACTTGCCGAATCCACGGAACAGATACATATTGTCCACGTCACTTCCTACCCGGATGCCATGGAACCAAGTGTCATCTGGGGAACCTATGACGAGGAAAAAATTGCCAACGCCATCCAGAAAAGTTTTCTGGAAAGTGTGAACCACGGTGACTACCCGGGCAGCAAGTTCCACACGCTTTTTGGCAGTCCCGCCAACGAGATCACCCGGTTTGCCGAGGAACATGAAGCGGGACTGGTTGTGATTTCGTCCCATGGACGAACGGGTGTTCCCCGGCTATTCATGGGTTCGGTTGCCGAACGCGTGGTGCGGCATGCCCACTGTCCGGTACTGGTCCTGCGGGATTGACCACCTGGTATTGCACCTGAATTATTGAACAGGAGTCCAAACGACATGCTTGATACTCATTCGCCACTGGTTTCGGAATTCCTCAAGGATCATCAGCAGTTTTCCAAATTGTTGCTGGCTGTCTCCACGTTGCTGGAGGAAGACAAGATCGAGGAGGCGCGTCAACGGGCGCGCGAACTGGACGAAGTGGCCGGTCCTCACATTGAATATGAGGAGCGTGAATTGTATGCGCGGCTCAAGGAATTGGGGGAGACCCGCGTGACCAACGAATTGCTGGTCGGTGAACATCACCGAATCCGCGATGCCATGAAGCTGTTACTGGAAAACGAATCGCTGGACGAACAACAACTGCAGGAGGCCCGCGAGGGATTCAAAACGGGGATTAAGCACGCCGAACATTGCGGTTCCCTGATCAGCCTGATGACGCGATTGGATCCCGACCAGCAAAAACAATCGCTGGTGGTCTTGCGGGAACTGCGTGATGGCGGCAGAAAGTGGTCTGAGGTCTAATGTGCCGTCTGTACGGTTTTGTGGCCAATGAGCCCACGAAAGTAGATTGCAGTCTCGTGTTTGCGCAGAACGCGTTGATGCAACAAAGCCGCGTAGACCTGGTGGGCACGGACCATACCGACGGCTGGGGGATCGCCATCTACCAAAACGGCCAGCCGGTGGTCGAAAAGCAGGCGACGGCCGCCTATGCGGATCAGCTGTTCAGTCTGACGGCCGAGAAATCGTACGCTCAAACGGTGGTAGCTCATGTGCGCCGTGCGACCGTGGGCCCTGTCTCAATTGAAAACACGCATCCCTTTGTGTACGAGCAATGGACGTTTGCCCACAATGGCACCGTCACCGGTTTCGATGAATTGCGCCACGAGCTGGAACAGGAAACCGATCCACAGTTGCAGGCGCGGCGACAAGGCACCACCGACAGTGAGCAATACTTCTACTGGTTGCTAAGCCGCGTTTTTCAGGCCGGCCTCGAGGATGCGTTGCCTGCTCCGGATCAAGCCGATCGTTCGGTCAACTTTCTGTCCGAGTCGGTCGCGGAGTTGGCCACGCGTTGCCGAGGAGCTGCTCCGCAGCGCACCCCGCGACTGAACTTTGTCTTGACCAATGGCACCGCCATGCTGGCCTGTCGCTGGAACCGGTCGTTGTACATGATCGAGCGCAATGGCATCTACGAATGCGAAATTTGCGGCATTCCCCACGTTCACCACCACGAGACGACCGGGCATCATGCGGTCGCATTTGCTTCGGAACCGGTGACCCATGAAGCCTGGCAGGAGGTCCCCAATCACAGCGTGACCGCAGCGTTTCGCGAAGGACGCCCTCACAGGTTGACTTGCCAGCCCTGAAGATCAGGACGTGGTCGTCGAGTGCGCATCGTCTGAAACCGGTGTTTTCTCGTCCAGTTTGAAATCGGCGATGAGCGGCAAGTGGTCGGAGGCGATTTGCGCCAGTCGCGAATTGATGACCCGCGAATTCTCGGCGTGCAATCCGGCAGTGACAAAAATGTGATCGACGCGGCTGATAGGCAGCGGGCTGAACAGCGTGGGTGACGCGGCCGGCCGGTCATTAAACGTTTCAATATCCAGCATGTTTTTCGCCAGAAATTTGTAGGCGGCCGAGGCCGGACGGGCGTTGAAGTCGCCGCATAAGATGACCGGCCCCAGCAACGCAGCGGGCTGCACCCATTCCTCCCACAGCTGTCGGGACTGAATCAGTTGCTCCTTGGGATACAAGCTGATATGGGCATTGATGACTTGCAGTGACGTATGCTCATCAAATTCAATTTCCACCCACAATGCACTGCGTCGCGAACGATCGGCCTTGTAATGGTGCAACCCCTCGCCTTGCACGACCCGCATGGGAAAGCGGGTCAGGATGGCGTTGCCAAACCGTTCCTCTTCCACGTGCCACGCCGGATGAAAA
>CAMYKF010000024.1:0-1417 GCA_947258905.1 uncultured Pirellulaceae bacterium
GCCATCAGGCAGCATCTGGTTGGGTTGGCTGGCCAGGTCTTGTTCGGCTCCGAAGACCAACGCACGCATGAACTGGCCATTCGCATTTGGCAATCCTTTGATCGGATGCACAGTGCCGGAATGCTCTTCCCGGTACTGCGTATCATTCCTCGCGCAGGCAAGTCATTCAGGCGATACCGCGAGGCACAAACCGAGTTGCTGAATCTGATCGACCAAAAGCTGCACAGCGGTGAGGTCGGTTGCGGATTGCTGCATATTTTGCGACAGGCATCCGCTGGCGAACTTTCCGATCGAGAGATCAGGGACAACGCCGCATTCATTTATCTTGTTGTCCTGCGTACCCTGATGCCGCTGTTTTGCAATGTCGCACATGCACTGGCGGTGGAAACGCATTTGCAAGACGAACTTCGCGCGGCCAGTCACGACCGCGACTCCCTGTTTCGCGCGGTCGTCAAGGAAACGCTGCGTTTGACTCCCTTTGTTCCGATTTTCGGGCGTCGTGCCAAACAGGATCTCGAAGTCGACGGGTTCCGTATTGCGAAGGGTGAATTCGTGATTGTCTCACCTGTGCTCACGCATTATCGACCTGTCGCGTTTCCCGACCCGGAGCGGTTCGATCCCGCACGCTTTGCTGGACGCAACAAGTACCGTTACCAATTCCTGCCATATGGAGGCGGCAAGCATCACTGTATTGGCGCAGGATGGTCGGTACAAATGACGGGTCAGCTTGTTCGCTTGCTGCTGCCGGAATACCGCCTCGTCGCTTCACAACCTCACGCCAAACGGGCTTCGCTGACCCTGCGTGCGATTTTTCTTTCGCGACAGCATGACGGATTCTTGATCGAGAATCGTGCGACGGCCAACTAGAGGCACCGGGCATGTTGCCGGCCTTTAAATCCCGTTCCGATCAGCGACAATCATTCTTTGACTCATCACTCATCTCTACGGGAACCACCATGCATCGCAAGATCCATCGAATTGCAGCCCTGTTCGCATTGGCACTATTGTGCTTCGGCTGCGGGCCGTTGCCCGAAAAGGCAGAAACGAATCAGCAAGAAGATTCCGGCAGTGCGTCGACTCGACGCGTGGCCGAGGCGGGGGTAGGAAAGCGGGGCCGATCGCTGAGTGGTAACAACGTTCTGTCGGCCGCGGGCCAGGCGTTCTTCAAGACCGCGCAAAAACTGGAATTTGCCAAAGTCCAGCAGGCTCTCGATTTGTACCGGGCATCCAATGGGCACTTTCCCAAATCGCATGACGAATTCATGTCGGTAATCATCGAACCCAACATGATCCAGCTGCCCGAGTTGCCCGACGGCGAGCGCTACCAGTTCGATCCCAAAACCGGAGAGCTAATGGTCGAACCGATCCCGGATTAACGTAGCGGTGGCTTCCAGCCGCCGTTTGGAAGACGACTCGG
>CAMYKF010000024.1:1430-2627 GCA_947258905.1 uncultured Pirellulaceae bacterium
GCGGTGGCTTCCAGCCGCCGTTTGGAAGACGACTCGGCGGCTGGAAGCCACCGCTACTTGTGGAGCCGTTCCAAACACGCGCGCAATACTCGCACTGCCTTCAGGAACTCGTCCAGCACCAGATGTTCCTCGGGCGTGTGATCCAGCGCGCTGTCACCCGGCCCGTAGGCCACGATGGGGCACTGCCAGACCGGCCCAACCACGTTCATGTCGCACGTGCCGGTTTTGAGCTTGTAGCTGACCGACAGACCGGCCTCGCGAATGCTGGATGCCAACGCCCGAACCAAAGCGTTGTTGCGTTCGCAACGCCACGCAGCTTCGTAGCCAAAGATGTTAACGGTTCCGTCACACGCCCATTCCCTGATCAATCGCTGGTAGTCCTCGATATCCAGGTCCGGTGGCAAACGCACACCAACGCGAGCAGTCGCGCGGGAAGTCAACCCGTCGCTGGAACTGTTGATGCCGCGCAGCGATGGCAACAACTGGTCGAATAACTTGTCGTGGTTTTGGTTGAACGCATTGGCGTGTTGTAGCAGCAACTGCCAAAACTCGGCGGCTTGTTCGGCCGCGTTGCGACCGGGCCCGGCCGTATGGCCTTCGGAAGCCTCTATTTCGTAATCGATCAGAATGCGTCCCTTGTAACCAAGCGTGATGCCGGACGTACCGCTGGGTTCGCCGATAATGCACATGTCCGCCTTGTAATCTTCGGCGATTTGCCGCGCACCTCTGCTGGAAGCGGATTCTTCTTCCACGGCACCCACTACGACGAGGCGAATCGATTCGTGCAAGGCAGCCATGGCGCCTGCCAGGGCAAACGTCGCCAACGGTCCCTTGGCGTCGACGCTGCCGCGACCGTGCAATACTCCGTCCCTGATCTCGACAGGAATGTCGCCCGGGACCGTGTCGATATGGCCGAGCAGGATAACCGTCATTGAGTCTGCTGCCGCAGAGCCGCGTATGCCGACTGCGTTGCCGGCGGAATCGACAAACGACCGGGCATAACCGAGGGACTCGAATTGCCGGACCAGAAATTTCACCGCCGCTGATTCGTCCCCCGATACGCTCGGGATGGCAACAAGTTGTTCGATCAGCCGGCAACAGGTCCCGTTATCAAGCGGTGCCGGGGTGGAACGGAAATGAGCAGTCATCGTTATACCGTGATTGTCGTGCCGTGACCCTCACGGGCGCGTGAGATGC
>CAMYKF010000025.1 GCA_947258905.1 uncultured Pirellulaceae bacterium
CGTGCGGCAGATTTCATATCAACAGCTGCGGCGGCCATTTCCTCGGACAACTCGTTGTATTCGTCGGCGTCTGAGTCGTACATGCCAGGCTGCTGCAGCACACGGCCCATCAGGGCGATCATGTCCGCCTCGTGAATCACAACATCGGCACTGGACTTGAACGCCGCGTCACTGGATGTTGGCTCCTTGAGTGTTTCACTGACCAACACTTCCAGCCGTTCCATAATCACGCCGCGATCAATCACAACCGACCAGTCCTCGATGGCGGTAGAATCGTCCGCGCCCGGTTCATCAGGAAACTTGCCGCCCCGCACCAGTTCGCTCAGGTCTTCGCTGCGTTGTTTGGCAACATTGAATGCCGCCATGTCATCCTTGCGCGTTTTTGCACTGGCATCCGTGAACGCAAATCGCGCGGCCACCGCAGCTTCCTGCCATCTCACCTGATCCTCATATTGGCCAATGACAGCGAACAGCATGGCCAGCTGTGAAAACGCGTCGCTGATTTGCGTATGACTGGTTTTGAATTTAACAGGAGTTGTAATTTGCGAGGAGAGTTCGGTTTGCAGGCGTTTCACTTCATTTTCCAGCTCTGCCGCATCGATTAACGCGGCCCAGGAGCGGGCAGTTCCCTCATCCGTGCCAGCCGCGACGCTCGGCGCCGAACCGGACTCCAGCTGCACCGGACGCCGTCCCTGCAGCGCTTCGGCAAAAATGTCTTTAAAGAAAATTCCGTCCCAGTCCTTTTGCTGAAACACCGGCCGCCGGGCGCGGGTGACAGGCCGTTCTGGTTTTTGTTCCTGCTGCAATTGCGAAGCAATCACCGTTCCGGCGAGCAGACAGGCCAAAAACAGGCTGACTTGTTTGAAGTTCATCAGAAGCGGATCAATGTCAGCGTTTGCCAGGATGATCTTGATAATACCGTCTCTCTATAATTATCGTCTGGCCCTGTAACTGATTCAATCCTGCGATTGCCTGATGTCCGAAGAAGAACGATCACCGACTCGCCGCGACCTGCTGGGTGGCTCCCTGTTTGAATCAGCGGAATCCGTTGAAACCGGCAACCTCGTAGCGGCTGATGACGGGCCGCTATTCACGTATTCGGCCAATGCCATGGGCTGCCAGTTTCAAATGCTGTGCGCAAGCGATCAGCGAGAGACGATTGCATGGCATGCTCCCGAGGTGTTTCAGTTGATTGCCGAGCTCGAAGCAGAGCTTTCGATCTATCGCGAATCCAGCCCGCTGTCAGCCATCAACCGTTTGCCGGGCGGGCAATCGCTGGAGTTGAGACGAGACCTGTTCGAATTGATGTCCAGTGCCATCGATATTTGCCTTTCAACCGACGGAGCCTTTGATATAACCGCCACGCCGCTCACGCAACTTTGGAAAACAGCCCGGCGGCAGCGCCAGCTGCCCGACCCGGCAGACATCCAGTTCGCCCTGTCCCGGGTCGGCGCCCATCTGATCCATCTGGATGAAGCTGGCGCGACCGTATCGGTCCAAGATAAAGGCGTGCGAATTGACCTCGGGGGAATCGGCAAGGGTTATGCGCTGGACCGTGTCCGCCAGTTACTGCTAACGCACGAGGCCGATCATTTCCTGATTCATGGCGGTCAAAGCAGCGTGGTGGCTTGCGGACAGCGGGGCGGGCAACAGGCATGGCAAGTCGGCATTACGCACCCGCTGAGTCCCGGCGTGCGACTGGCGCAGGTCACGTTGCAAAACCAGTCCATCGGTACTTCGGGCAGCGGGCGTCAATCATTCGTGGTGGGTGGCAAGCGGTACGGTCACATCATTGATCCACGCACGGGCTGGCCCGCCGATCACATGTTGGCCGCCACGGTGATCGCTGATTCAGCCATGATGTCCGACGCTCTGGCAACGGCCATCTGTGTGGCAGGATTTGAGCAGGCCCAGTCGATATGCGACCGGTTCGGATTGTCGGCCATTCTGGTCGCCGCGGGCCAGCGCCCAGGCGAATTGCGGATTGAACAATATAATATTGCCGATGATGTGTTGACGATGCATGTTTAGCACTACACGCAAGGTAGCCGGATTCGCAAGAATTCGGGCCGGCACACAGCGTGAAACAACCGAAGCGGTGCGACCCTCGGCTACGAATTAAATGGAATTCTGCGCTGTAGTATTACGAAGGACCTGGTCATGACGGTTTCTGCCAAAGCATGGAAGTTGATTGCCGAAGCGAAAATTGAACAAGCCATCAAGGACGGCGAGTTCGACAATTTGCCTGGATTCGGCAAACCGCTCGATCTGGACCTGACGCATGACGGCGAGTTCTGGTGGCTCAAGGCCAAGGCCCAACGTGAGAACCTGAGTGTCTTGCCGCCAGCCCTGATTCTGAAACGCGAAATGCAGAAACGGCTCGATCAAATCCTGGTGCTGGATTCCGCCGCTGCCGTGCGTGAGGCGACGACCGATTTGAATCAATGGATCATCGCCGCGAATCTGAAAGTCCTGTGGGGCCCGCCCTCGGAAGTCCAGCCGCTGCCGGTCGAGCGTGTCGTAGAACAATGGCAGGAATCGCGCGGCCAACGTGAAAATTGAACACTATATTCGAGCCGCGGCCCTCAATCTCCCTCTTCCTCTCCCTCATCCTCTTCCTCATCCTCTTCCTCTTCTTCTTCCTCCAACCAGCCTTTTTCGACCAGCAGTTCCTGGATCCAGGAGAACTGATCGCCCCAGTTGACGACAGGAATGATCGAGGCGTAATCGTCCGTCCACCGCGCGGAGAACGTGTCCCTGGGCCACGCATTGTCCCAGTCCTTGTCCACGACAAAGTCGATGAATTCGGTGTTGTTGGTAACCAGCACCCACGTGCTGTTATTGCACAGACTATCGTCGGGGTAATCGTTGATGCGGACGGCTTCCATACCAAGTTCGTGAGCCAGTACCTTGACGATATTCTCCAGCCGCAGAAATCGATTGGACGTGTGCACACACAAGATGCCGTTGTCGGCAAGCCGTTGCTTGTAAATCTGCATCGCTTCCAGCGTTAGCAGATGCATGGGAATCGCATCGCTGGAAAATGCATCGGCGATCAGAACATCGAACTTGCGTGGCTCGTCTTCGGTAATCAGTTCGCGTTCCAGTTGCAAACGGGCGTCGCCCATCACGATTTCCGGTTCCGCTTCACAGTATTCGAGGTAGCTGAAATATTCGCGGGCCACGTCTTCAACCGCGGGATTGATTTCGTAAAAGCGCATCGAGTCGCCGCGTTCCACCCATGCGCAAACCGTACCGACGCCCAGCCCAATGGTGCCGAAATCGAGGCTGCCGTCATCTCCGTCCGCAAAACTCTGGTCGCGGAGGAAATCAATGGCGATACCCAACCCGCTGGTACCTCCGTAATAGCTGGTGATCTGCATCTCCCAGCCCGGCTCGGTGCTCTGCAAGCCGTGTTCGATGCGGCCATTGTTCAGCTTCCGATAGGACTCGTAATCCTTGACCGTCAGCGTGCCGTAGGCATTGCGTCGTTTGAGCACGACGTTTTGACTATTGTCCTTGGCCCACACCGACACCACCGAGGTGCACACAAACCACGCGGTGAGCAATCCGAGGAACAACGTGATGGCAAACCCGGTCAGGCCGCGACCGGTCATCTTCTTGTCCTTGTCGGTCCGCCTGACGTGCAAACCGTACGCCATCAGGCACAGGACAATGGCCAGCAACAACCCGAGCTGAAACTCGTAGTAACCGACAAAGATGCGGGGCGCTACCACCGCAACGAAAACACCACCCAGCGCACCACCAATCGCCACCATCAGGTAAAACAAGGTCAGCCGATCGGCCGCCGGCTTGATGCGAGTCAGTTCGCCGTGGCAACACATCGATGCCGCAAAACAGACCAGAGCGTAACCAGCCACCTGAACCGCAATCGGTGCGTCCACTCCTGCCTCCAGCACAAGCAATGACGCGATCGTGGAGGCAAAAAACAGGGGAAAAAACAAACCACGAATGTACCAACGGTCATGGTCGAAACAGATGATGAACGAAAGCAGGTACAGACTGAGTGGCAGAATCCACAGGAACGGCATCGAGCCAATCTCCTGGGTCATCAGGTTGGTCGTGGCCAGCAACTGTATGGAGGCCAGCATGGGCAGGATCAGCCACAAGGCAAACCGGAAAAGACCCGGCGGATCACTCTTTTTCGGGATGGCGGGCTCGACCGCGATGCTTTCCCTGTCCTCGCTGTTGGCCACAGCAGACTTGTTCAAGTATTGCCAGCCCGACAGGAACGCCAGAACGGCGAACGCAGCAAAAGACAATGACCAGGTCCACGACTGATCCTGAATGCTGAAAAATCGCTCGAAGATAAAGGGATAGGTGATCAACCCAAGCAGCGAACCCGCGTTGGACAAGGCGAACAGGCGGAACGGCGAGCGGTGCGGGTGCGTGGTCGCTTGCCACACCTGGATTAGCGGGCCGGTCGTCGACAACAGAAAAAACGGCAGCCCCACCGACGCGGCCAGCAACACCAGGATTCGCCAGGTCGGATAAGCACCATCCTCGGGCTTCCAGAAATCGGCTGGCTTAACCGGCAAAAATACGATCGCCACGGCCAGCAATACGGTGTGCAAGGCCCATTGCTGCGTGGGAGAGAGCCGGTTGGTAATGAAGTGCGAGTAGGCGTAGCCCAGCACCAGCGCCACCTGAAAAAACAACATGCACGTGGTCCAGACCAGCGAACTGCCGCCAAACCACGGCAGAATAAACCTGGCCACCATCGGTTGGATCTGAAACAGCAAAAAGGCGCTGAGGAAGATCGTGGCGGCGTAGCGAATCATTCAGTTGCTCTCTCTCCAGCTGCCCGGCCAGGTTAGCCGCCCGCCACTAAAAAGCGCTGTCGTCCCGGCCAGGAACTGCCGCTCCGTAACAAACAGCACATGCAATCACAAAACCAAATGCTAACACAACGTTCACGATCATTGGACCCTCCGCCGCTTTCGCCAAACCGCCATGAAACCGCAAGGAAAAAAACATGTGACCCTTGCTACAGGTCTCATCGCGGCTCTGTGGACAAGGTAGGTCCGGGCCCCAGGTGAGGTCGGTGATTTCCTGGATTTGGAAAAACGTTTGGGTCGGGTAAAGTTTGCCGCCGTTAACAAGATTTGCGACGCCGGCCGCAGGACGGGACCATTGTCCAAGGGCTGTCCCGTCCATAGCGACGCAATGACGCCAGAGGGGACATTCACACGACTGTTAAATTCTGCGGCTGCATCGATCGCGCTGCCACTTACCAGGTATCCGGCGATGGCGACCGGATCGCAATCGCAACGGCGTCGCGGCTCACGTTCAACAGGCCCATCCGCTATCGGTCCCGTACGATGTTGCCGTCACGAGGATCGAGCAGATTTCGCAATATTGTGCGGTCAATATCACTGCTTAAACGACGGACGCTGCCATCGTAAAACGCTCCGACGAGGCACTGACCGGGCTCCAGACTGTCAAATATTTCCAGTACCTGTTCGATCGTCAGGTCGTTAACCTGGGTCCAGGGCACCGGTTCCGGCACCTGCAACAACATAATCGTCAGAACGGTGCCATCGGTGATGTCGGTGAATCGAGTGGGCAGATCGGCGCACTTGATCCAGCATACATCGGTGGTAGATTCCTTGTCGCCAAGAATGGCTGGCATTTGATCCTCGAAAGGCCTGTTGGCCTCATGATCCCAGGCCTTGTTGGCATCCATTTGCTCATACAATTCATCTTCACCGAGATACGGCAGAATGCGCACACGCCAGCTGATTTCGTCGTCGTCGGTGATCGGAAATGCCGAGTTGTCGTCGTAATAACTGTGTGCAGCGATAGCAATTCGGCGAAACCGATCGAGGTCCGCCGATCGCCTGGGCTCAGCCGGAGCGCCGCCAAGCAGGCGAGACGTAAATACGTCAAACAAATCAGGACGCGGGATTCGTACGTGAACCTGCACGCCGTCCCTGGTTGCCTTTAGCGAATCGAAAAGTTCGCGGGCGATCTTCGCGTCCTCAGGACTCTCGGATTCCAACGCCGACAAGTGTTGTTGCCCGGTGAATTTCGCGATGCCCAACAGGCCGTCCAGTCCCGAACGCAATTGTTTGGCTTGATCTTCGTCCTGGGCGGTTGCCGTCACGGTCAGCAAATTTTCAGCCTCGAGATCAGCGCCAAGTCGCACGTCCTTTGCCATGTTTACAAGGTCAAAGACGCCACCCAGCGCCGGCGGCGAATTCGACCTGGCTAATTCGACCAGTTCGTCCACAAAATCCCGGCGGCCATCCAGATCGATGGCGATGCGTACTGTTTGTTCAGGCATTTGGCTCCACGCTGATTCCAGTCCAGGGCTCAACAGGTCGAACGGTTCGGTCATCAGGAACGTCTCAGTGGCGATCTCAATGGTACTCAAGTCGAATTGATGCACGCGCAGATTGGTCATCTCATCCAGGGGACGGATATAGGTGTGCCCGTCGACTTCGATTTCCTCGGCCAGCGGTGAAGCGGAAATCGCGGCGTACATGTCATCAGCGGCTTCGCCATTGTCGAACTCAATGCGCACCAGCACATCCATGGGCAATGGCTGGCCCACAGGTGGCTCCATCACATCACTCACGGAATCCGGCAGACAGAACACTCCCCGGATTCGCTCGATATTCCTGATGCGGGCTGCCAGGGGCGTGTTCTCCTGCCACAATTCCAGCAGGTCGTTGACCCATTGCGATTTCATAGCCTCGGCGTCAAACAGTTTCTTGACATCAATCTCAATCGCCACAACGGCCCGCGCGCCGACTGCATTCTCCTGCTGGCCCACTGATTCAGGGGGACTTGCGATGAGCAACAGAACCAGCCCGCTGGCCGCCAGCAGGCGGGTAAGGAAGGTGGTCGCTTTCATGACATCAAACTCCCGGAACAGATCGCAATGATTTCCGGGTCAGGATACCAGACGGCGTCACCGGTACCCGCAATTCGCGGACAACAACTCGCGCATAAAAAAGGCCGGCCGCGCGATGGCAACCGGCCTCCTTCACTGAATCATCGAACATAATTCAGCATATGTGATGCGGCCGCAATTCCTCGATGTCCGTATCGACGAATAATGGAGGTTTTGCAACTCCGCGATAAAATTGGCGGGATGAGCGGGCGGGCCTCAGACGGCGGATAGGAGAAGAGAAAATTTGGCCTTTAATGCCCGC
>CAMYKF010000026.1 GCA_947258905.1 uncultured Pirellulaceae bacterium
CGCCGATAACGGCTGCGCGTATACCCTCGCCATGTATTGTCGCGACTCAAACGATCGGACCACTGGCAAATTCGTTGGGGACTGAATTGCGACCAGGTCACGTTGCTGCGCCGACCAGCCGAGGAATCGAGAAAACGCTTGATGCGATCCAGAATGTCACTCGCCTCCATCTGAAGGATCAGTTCGGGCCGATCAATGCCGCTGCCGACGAGTACACGAGCGTCGCTGGCGTCCAGATCGGACAGGCAGATCAAAAACCATGCCTGAGCTTGCCAGCGATCAATCTGGTCGACATTGAATCCGCGTCGTGCCAATTCCTTTTCCTGATGTCCCAGGTCCATGTCCAGCAGCTGGCCGACCGTGCGAATTCCCAGACTTTCCATGGGAGTCAGGTAAATGGATTCCACCAGGTCGATATCCTGCAGTGCCGTGTCCCGGGTACATACAGCACGCGGCGCAGGGGCGACTGGCGTGGGCACGTAATCGATGGCCTCACTGGAGACTGGGTGGATTGCCGTACGGTTCCAGCCATGATAGTTGGCCGGCTTGAACACAGTCGGCCCGGTCAGATTGGTCGGCGTTGCCGGTTTGGCCGGGTGATAAAAACCCGAAGGTGTCGACGGGGGCGGCGGATTGTCGTGACGCGGAATGGCCGGTGTTTCGGGATACCAGGTTGGTGTCGTAATATCGGTATCGGGCAAATCGAAAACAACGGCCTGGTGCCTGCGAGCCTGTTCGATACGGCGGCGATTGGCCGTGATCAGAATGACCTGATGGCCATTGCCGCAGAACGAGGAAATCGTCGATACGATCGAATCCGAGACTCCGGTATCGCGGATGATCATGGGCAAGTGAATGCCGCGCAACGCCAGCTGACCCGCTGCCGCCAGCGACAATCCGAGCCGGACCAGTTGCTGTTCAGGGCCGCTCAACTCCGATGAACTGACGATGGTCGAATGCTGTCGGCGGACGCGGATCACGTTGCCTGGATCGATCCAGATCTGGTCCAGGCGGCCGCCAGACAACTGGCTGAGCCAGCGGCTGGCGTCACCCAGCAAATAATTGGGTTGCCAATCCAGCCACGGGCGGTCGGCAGCGACGTGGGTCTGCAACGTAGATTGTTCAAGAGCCAGTTCCTGCAACTGGCTGTCAATCAGCTGGATGTCGCGTGTCAGGTCCGGTCCTGCCATACGCGACAACCGCTCTTGTTCCTCCAGCAATCCGATTCTTTGTGATTCCAGTGTTCGCAATTCCGTTTCCAGACGGCTGACATGATCAGACAGCGACAGGTGACGGTTTTGCAGGTCGGCCAGCTGGCTGCGTTGCAGCGTCAGATCGGGCAGATTCTCCTCGTAACCAGTTTCCAGCGGCGTTGCGGGCAGCGGATGGCCGGTGACAAAGCGCTGTCGCGCTGCCAAAAAGCCTTCATGTTCAGCGCAGGCAAGGAATTGCTGGTCGGCGTGCATGATGGCATCGGCGCCTGCCGGATCAAGTTCGCGAATCTCGCTAATCAGTGCCTCGCGGCGTTGCAGCAACCGCGTTACGTTTTCGTCCATTTCGTGATAACAACGACGCAACTGCTTGAGCTCGGTGACCACGGCCTTGTGTCGGACATGCTTGTACTGGCGACCGAGTTCCGCATACAGCGCCTGCAAGTCGTCACGCATTTCCTTGCATAGAGTGGAAATGTGCCGGGTGTTTTCGCCGGTTGCCAGCGAGTGGTCCCACGCAGCAGCCAGCTGTTCCGTGGTATGCAGCTTGTGATCCAGAGCCGCTACGATGTCTCGCGTATCGTGCCAGGGATGTTCCTGCGACTCGATACTGATTTCATCGCGGGCAACCATATGGTCGCGAAGGCGAACGCGCTGGTCCTGAATGTCCGATTGCACGCTGCGCCAACGACGAATCTGGTTGTCGATCTCATCCAGCCGTTCATAGAACAGGGTCAGATAATCGAATGTCGGACGTGGTGCCGGGACGCGGCGTGTCTGGCTGCCTTCCAGTTCAAGAAAGCGAGTCAGTTCGTGAATCTGCCGTTGCAACTCGGACAGTTGCTGGCGATCCGTGTTCAAATCGCGTTGCAACGTATCCACGCGGCTCTGCAATTCGGCCAATTCGCGTTGCACAGCCAGTAATCGATCTTGCGACACGAGTCGGGAATTTTCCTGTTGCGCCAGCAAACGCGCTCGCTCGGAACTGAGGCCATCGATTTCCCGTCCGATCGCCTCCAGCCTTGATGTCCGCGCCAACGCCGCCGATTTCCACGAGTCAAAACTTGACCGATCGCCCGCAAATGGCATTCCCGTGGTGGCTGACTGATGACCGAGTTCAAAATGTTCGCGCAGTTGTGCAATGAATCCCGATGTCAGGCTCGAACCATTCGTATCGGGAACGTTAAAAAAGGATTCCCAGGTTCCGCGGTCCAGACGCGTCAGGAAATCGGGTGTGCGACTGGTCAGATAGCCGCCATGCAAGTCCGCGACGGCCAGTTGCCCGTATTCGGTGCGACTGGCACGTGAGAGACGATAGTCGTGACCGCCGGAACTCACATGCAAATGCCCTTGCGGCCTGCTGGTTGGCAGGTGTGTTGCGGAGTCGGGGCCGTAGAGGATTTCGCGCACGAAATTTCCGATTGCGTCCTGAATCGCGGGCCGGGAACTGCAGACAACGTTGAGCCCAGGGCCGAGATGTTCCAGTCGGGTGTGTTGGTTGCCGTGATAGCCTTCAATGGCGATTTCCATAAGCTTCATGCCTGGGCTCCATTTGCTGATGGGTGCGGGCGCTTCATGCGCCGTTTTTATAAGAAGTGACTTCCTGTCGTGGCATCGAGTTGCGACTTGAGACGCTCTGGATAGCGAGCACGGACTGCGGGCGCGGGTACCCGATAATCCCTCGAAGAATAAATTTATTACAGCTTGCCGAATCGACCTAGATCAGTTTCGCGCAACAACTTTTTGGCCGACGCTAGCGAATCCAGAATGGTCCGGCCGCCCGCTATTTGAGGCTGAATACACCCTACAACGGCACCTGATCGCGACCGGCGTCCGGCGACCAGGCGAATCGATAAGCGTCGCCCAGTTGCATGCGCGTGATAAAGATGATTTGGTGCGTGTGCCCGGCAAAGTGACTTGTGGTATGGCTGATGGCTTGCAAGCCCGAGACCTCGAATCCCTGGATCGAGTAATTTCGCAAAAGCTCCTGCGGACCGAGTTGCTTGAATGACTGCTTGCTCTCGGCCACCGTTTGTTCGAGCAACTCCAGCAGCTGACTGCCGGACTTGCCGCCATGGGCTGAAAATTCAGCGCTCCGCTCGCGCGTGTCGGGTTGTCCTGCAATTCCGGCCACCGTCCATTGCCGCAAGTTCCCGCAGATGTGCAGAAGCAGATTACCAATGCTGTTGGCCTGCGGATGATGACGCCACCAGATTTGTTCGCTGGTCAATTGCTCGATGCAGTTGCGGATCTTGATCACCGACTGGTCCAGCAAATCGGCGGAGTCTTCCAGAAAGGCCCGCGTCAAAGATTCGTCGACTGACATGTTTTCCTTTCGGGGGAGTTTTTTGCGGCCTGCCCGTTGGTTACAGTGATCAGAGAGTCATCGTGACCGGTGAAGATCCCGCATCCTGAATTGAGGGCTATAACGTGCGCCAAAGAGGCATGCTTGTCCGCGTCGTTTTGATGTTGTCCGTTGTTTTGTGCTGGCTGGTTCCCGCGAGCGAAGTCTGGTCGCAGCGCTGGCCGCGTCAATGCTGTCCGCCGCGACCTTGCTGCTGCCAGCCGGTATGTCCTTGTTGTGGCTGCCGTCATTATTCAACAGTCCAGCCATCGGTGCCAGGGATGGTGACCTGGGGATCCGTGGCCACACAGCCTGCGACCATCGCGCAACCGGCTCCGGCCGCCGTGACGCCTCCGCTAAACGTTCCGCCAGCCGGATATTCGGCCCTGTTTAATGGCCGTGATCTGGAAGGCTGGTATGGGCAGCGGGACATCAACCCGTATCAGCTGTGGGAACTGGATGACGAGGAGCGAGCCCGCATGCGCGACGAGGACCAGGAAAATATGCGGCAACACTGGCACGTGGAAAACGGCGAGATCATCAACGACGGTTCGGGCGTGTTCCTGTCCACGGAGCAGGACTACCGCGATTACGAAATGTGGATCGATTACAAGACCGTAGCGGGCGCAGACAGCGGCATCTATTTGAAAGCAGCTCCGCAGGTGCAAATCTGGGACTTCACCGAAGCGGGCGGCAAATGGGGCATCGGTGCGGACAAGGGTTCGGGCGGGTTGTGGAATAATTCGCCCGGTTCGGCGGGCAAGGATCCCCTGGTGCTGGCCGATCGCCCGTTTGGACAATGGAATCGTTTTCGCATTCGCCAGGTCGGACAGCGCACCAGTGTGTGGCTCAACGACAAACTGGTGATTGACCATGCGATTATGGAAAACAATCACTGGAAGAAAGGTCATCCGTTGCCCGTGGCGGGTCCGATCTGGTTGCAAACGCACGGCGGAGAAATCCGCTGGCGTAACATTTTCGTGCGCGAAATTCCGCCAGACGAAGCCAGCCGTATTCTCGAGGAGAATGCCGGTGCAGCATTTGAGTCGTTGTTCAATGGTCAGGACTTTGCCGGCTGGGAGGGCCCCACCGATAACTACGAAGTCGTGGACGGTGCCTTGCGATGCAAGCCGGACAAGGGCGGCACGATTTTTACGGAACAGGAATACGACGACTTTTCGGTACGGTTCGAATTCAAACTGCCGCCCGGCGGTAACAATGGCCTGGCGATTCGCTACCCGGGCCAGGGCGATACCGCTTACGTCGGCATGTGTGAACTGCAGGTGCTGGATAACACGGCCGATCAGTTCTCAAAGCTGGATCCACGCCAATACCACGGTTCGGCTTATGGCATGGTCGCTGCGCATCGCGGCTATTTACGCGAGCCGGGCGAGTGGAATTTCCAGCAAGTGACCGTTCGCGGTTCGCAAATTCAAGTGGAACTGAATGGTTCCCTGATTCTTGACACGGATCTGGCGGAAGTCTCGGAATACATGGGCGAGCGACCTCATCCGGGCAAGGATCGTCAAACGGGCCATTTCGGATTTGCCGGGCACAGTTCGCCAGTCGCTTTTCGCAACATCGCCATCGCTCCGCTGGCCGCTGACGAATAGGAGTCGAACTTGGGTAATTTGCTGCTAAGGATTCTCGCTGCCGTGGCGGTGTTTGCCGGTATTGTGATGTTGATCGGCGCGCTGATACCGCGTGGCTTTGAAACGACCAGCAGCGTTGTGATCGACGCACCTCCAGAAAAGGTCTTCCCCTACGTTAACCGCATTCGCATGTGGTCAGACTGGACTTCGTGGAATCCCCATGAGATTGCCGATTTGACGGTCGAGTATTCAGGCAACGAGACAGGCCAGGGTGCCATTCAGACATGGACGGAACCGCGCGGTTCGGGCAAGTTGTGGATCACCGCCAGTGTGGAAAACGAGTCGGTCGAATTCACGTCTTCCTTCGCGAATTTTCCCGATATGCAGAGCAGCCTGACGTTGATCCCGCAGGATGGCAAAACGCGTGTCAAATGGGTGAGCACGGGATCGTTGCCTGCCGGGCCTTTCTACGGCTGGTTCGGACTGACGTTTTCCGATTCACTGCAACGCGAATACAAGAAGTCGCTGGATCGGCTGAAACGGCTGGTCGAAACAGAACCCGGGCCGGCAACGCCATCGCCGGAACCGGACGCCGGTGAATGACGTTACAACAGCATCTCGATGCTGATGGCAATGCCCACGCCCAATAACAACATGCAGGACATGGCCAGCCGGTCGTGCGAGTGAAATTGCACTTCCGGCAACAAGTCGCTGAGCGAAATGCATAGAAAGACACCGGCGGAAACGGCCAGCGCCATGCCGTACACCATCTGCTGACTCTCGCCCAGCGTGGCGACTCCCGCATAAAAGGCCAGCGCTCCCAAGGGGCACATGAGGGCGAATATCACATTCACCAGGGCCCGTTGTTGTGGCGTGCAGTCGCGCACTGCCATCAAAGACGTGATCGTCAACGCGTCGAGTGGCTTGTGCAACAAAATCGCCAGAAAGACGCCAAGGCCGAGGAGCATGTGCGAATGCGAATCGCCAGCTCCCACAGCGGCGGCCAGCGCAACACCGTCGATGATGGTATGCACCGAAAACCCGACCGCCAGACCAAGCCAGCTGATATCTGACCGACGAATTTCGTGCTCGTGACCGTGGTGTTCGCACTCGTGATCATCCGCTTCGCCGGTGTCGTGATAATGGAAATGAAACATGCGAATCAGGAAGAACATGAACAGCAATCCGCCCAGCGCAATCAACATGGTCAGCTGTTCATCACGCAACAATTCAATCGAATGGGGCAGCAGATGCACCATGGCGACCCCCAGCATCACCCCGGACACCAGACTCAACACCATTTGCGTATGACGGTGTCCCAGTTTGATGAAATTGGGCAACCATCCGCCCAACATGGAAACTGCGGCAATCAGAACACAATAAGTAACCAGCAGCCAGGTCATGGGACGGGATTCGGGGGTACGGCAATCAGACTGGCATCATGGTGACACGAGCGATCGCAATGCGGGGCGTCGGGACGTCCAAGATGATATCGGCTGCATCTTGCGATTCAACCGCCCCCAGCGCCGGCGGATGCTGTTATCGGGCGATAAGCTGTTTGACTTCTGCCCGAATCACCGGGCGAGTGATATAGCCAACGATGTTGTGTTCGCAGCCCACGGCCCCGGACACATCGTATTGAAGTACGTTGTGATGAGCCTGGGACAGGGCCTCGGCACCGGTTGCCCAGTGACACTTGCCGTTAAGTTTGCAATAAAGGCGAAAGGCTCGCATGGCGATGTCGTCGGGGTTGCGAAACAGCCGGATGTTCTCAAGCTGGCTGATCGCCGCTTCCAGCCGCCACGGATTTTGTGGCCAGTGACAATGGGTGGCTGGCACCATCGCCACCATGTCAAAGTTGGCCGGCAGCGTTTCGTCGCTGGTACTGTGGTTAACCATGTGTTCCAGGCCGGTCAGTGCGATTTGAGCACCGAGGCTGTAAACGACCAGCAAAATCGGCTGTTCCCTGTTTAGATGCCCGAGGAATTGTCCGAATAAATGACCGTCCACGTCGGATCGTGCGATCTT
>CAMYKF010000027.1 GCA_947258905.1 uncultured Pirellulaceae bacterium
TTTCTGTTAACGAACCCAGATCAGGTTCGTGGATGGACTTGCACCATCCTGATCAAATAAACTCACAGGCGCACTAGCAGGCACACTCCGTGTGCCGTCAGCAGGTCGTCCCGTTCGCGCACTGTCCGGTCCCGACATTAGTCTGATCGTCTGGCGCAATTACCGGGCTGGTTCGACGAGCAGTTTTTCGGCCAGTACGACATCGGGCAGGTGGTCCCGGTTAAGCTCAAAACCGCGATGCTGAAAGATACTGAGCATGCGGCGATTCTCGGGAGCAACTTCGGCCACCACCTTTTGAATGTTCCATTTTCCGCAAATCTCCAGGCAATAATCCGTCAGCATGGCACCCAGCCCGATTCCCTGATAATCGTCGGCAACCAGCACCGCGTACTCGGCTTCCGTATGGTCTGCGTTTCCGACCAGGCGTCCCACGCCAATCAGTTTACGCTGACCGTCTTCCTCGACCTCGGCGACGATGGCCATCTCACGATCGTAATCGATGAAACAGAATCTCGTAGCCATTTCGTGCGTGGTTCGCTTGAACAGGTAACGGAAGCGAAACCAGAGTGATTCCCGGGAACAACTCGCCAGCATGTCGTGCCACAGTGGCTCATCCTCCGGTTTGATTGGTCTGAGTGTCACGCGCGTGTGGTCCTTGAGTTTCCTTTCACAGATATATTCGTGAGGGTAGGGTCGAATCGCCAGATGCGAGTACGCTGCCGGTGGCTGCAAGACGGCCTGGTGATCAAGGACGATCCGTGCATCCAGGGCAATCACATCCTGCGGAGTTGCCAGGAGCGGATTGACGTCGAGTTCCCTGATTTCAGGATAGTCGGCGACGAGGTAGGAAAGCCGAATCAGCGTTTCGATGAGCCGATCCACATTAACGGGCGGCGCTCCCCGGTAACCCTTCAGCAAAGGCCACGAACGCAGCGACTCCAGCATTCGGCGGGCCAGCCTTTCGGTCAGTGGCGGCAACTCCAGAGCGCGATCCTGAAACAATTCGGCAGATGTGCCACCGGCACCAACCAGCAACACGATCCCGAATGCGGCATCCCGTTTGGCGCCGATGATCAACTCTTGTGCTCCCGGATGCCCGACCATTCGCTGAATGGTGACGCCCTCCAGATGCGCCAGCGGCCGCGCCTCGCAGACTGACTTCATCATTTGTGCATACGCTTCCGAGACAGCTGCATCGCTGGCGAGATTCAGGGCCACACCGCCAACGTCGGTCTTGTGTGTAATGTCGTACGACATGATTTTCATCACCACCGGATAGCCGACGCGATTGGCGATGGTCACCGCATCCTGCGCATTCCGGGCAACGAATGCCTTGGAAACCGGGATTTCATAGGCTTCCAGCAAGGCCTTTGACGTCGTCTCCGGAAGCACGTCATGCCCTTCGCCCAGAATGGTATTGAAGACAGCGCGAAGTTTCGCTCGGTCCAGCGGAAACTCCAGCGGAATATCCCGAGGAGTTTCGTACAACAGCTGGCGGTTCCTTGCATATTGATCCAGATAGGAAAATGCACGCACTGCCTGCTCGGGAGCCCAGTAGGTAGGCACGCCCGCCTGGTTAAACAGCTTGATGGCCTCCAGCATCGACTTGCCGCCCATCCACGAGGTGAGCACCGGTTTGCTGGATTCCTTTTCGACTTTGATCAAGGCCCTCGCCGCCTCGGTAGGACTCGACATCGCTTGTGGAGCGAACAACGCGATCGCCGCGTCAACGTGCTGGTCATCCAGAACGACACGCATCGCCTCGGCATATCGCTCGGGCGTCGCATCACCGATGACATCCACCGGATTGGCACGCGACCAGTGCGCGGGCAGAAAGGAATCCAGATGCTGAATGGTCGAGTTATCGAGTTCGGCCAGAATGCCGTTGCGCTGCAACAACTCGTCGGTCGCCATGACACCGGGTCCACCAGCGTTGGTCACAATGGCCACTCGCGATCCGCGCGTTCTTTTCTTGCGGGCGAGCAGTTCTGCGCAATCGAACATGTCGCTCATCTCGCGCACACGTACGATTCCGGCTCGCCTGAAAGCCGCTTCGTAAACCGAGTCGACGCCGGCCATCGCCCCGGTGTGTGAGGCGGCGGCTTCGGCCGATGCGGGGAATCGACCTGCCTTGTACGCGATGATGGGTTTTTGGCGCGTGAACGCCCGGGCGGCCGACATGAACTCGCGTGGATTCTTCACTGACTCGACGTACAAAATGATGGAATCCGTGTTTCGATCGGTCGCAAAGTAGTCGATCAAGTCGCCGATGCCTGCGTCCATCGAATTGCCAACGGATACGAAGTGCGAGAACCCAATGTGCTCCTGCACGGCCCAGTCCAGTACGGCGGTGCACAGCGCGCCGGATTGTGAAATAAAGGCGATCCGTCCCGTGGCGGGCATATCGGACGCAAAACTGGCGTTGAGCGCCACGTGAGGCGCAATGATTCCGAGGCAATTCGGACCGATAATGCGCATACCATCGTAACGGTTTGCCGTGGCGGCCAGTTCTTCTTGCAACCTGGCACCGGATGGGCCCACCTCACGAAATCCGGCTGACAAAATCACCAGTCCCGGTATTCCCGCCTGGCCACATTCGTCGACGATGCCCGCAACCGTTCTTGCAGGCGTACAAATCATTGCCAGATCGGCTGGCTCCGGCAGCTCGGCAACATTGGCATATGCGCGCATTTTTTCGATCTGGCTGTACTTCGGATTGACCGGGTAAATCGTTCCGGGGAACTGTCCGGAAACGAGATTTCTCACAACGTTATTGCCAACGGAACCCGGTTTTGAGCTCGCGCCGATCACGGCCACGATTTTTGGGGCGAAGATTTTGTCGAGATTGTAAATCGGCACGTTTCAGCTACCTATTCTCCAATTTGCATTCCGCGATTGAGATGCCAATCAACAAGCTCACCGGTCAGATCCGCTCTGTTGGTCTCAATCGAGCGAGGCCAGGTCAAACTGATGTAGAACGTCGCAAGTCGCGCGCCAAAATAGACATTCAGTGGTTCCAAAAAACCGTCAAATGGAACTGAGCCGAAGCCGCTCAGCCTCGGGTTTCTCGATGAAAACATCGTCTGAAAGACCCGACGCCAGTGCTTTCGGCTCGGTTTTTAGAGCCACTGACTTTTCAAAACCTGCATTGCAGCCATCATTCCTGCTGGCCGCAATCCTGATCTTCGAAAAACGGGGCAATGGCTTCGTACAGCTGTTGCTTGCGGACGGGTTTGGAAATGTAACCATCCATCCCCGACTCAAAGCACCGTTCGCGAAACCCTTTCACGGCGTGAGCAGTCATGGCGATGATCGGCACGTGACCGCCGCGCTCCTGTTCCGCCTGGCGAATCCGTTTGGTAGCTTCAATTCCATCCAGTTCGGGCATTTGCAGATCCATCAGAATCAGATCAAAGTCGCCTTCGCGCCACTGTTCAACGGCGATTTGTCCGTTTTCGGCAACGGTCACGCGGTGCCCCCACCTGGTCAACAATGCCACGGCAAACTTTTGATTCGCCACACCGTCTTCGGCCAGCAGGATGTCAAGTGTTGGCAAACCCTGACCCGTTTGTGCCTCGGGTGATGCAGGCCGGGCGGCGGACTCTTTGCGGCGTTGCATGGGCTGCGCAACACGCAACAGCGTTTCCAGCAATTCAGATTGCTTGACCGGCTTCATCAGCTGAGTGAGGATGCCAAGTTCCTTGCATCGCGATTCGGTGCCTGCCCTGCCACCGGAAGTCAACGCGACAACTGCTGTATTGGCAATGTCATCAATGCGGCGAATTCTTTCCACCAGCGTGAAGCCGTCTATTTCGGGCATGTTCACATCGGTCAGCACGAGGTGCACGGCTGCGCCGGCCGAGTGCATTTGCTGAAGGATTTCCAGAGCTTGCGAACCGGAAACCGCCGTGACCGGGTGCATGCCCCAGCCCTGCACCATCTCCTTGACGATACTTCGGTTGGTGGCATTGTCGTCGACGACCAGGACACGCATGCCGTCCAGCGATTCCGGATCGGGGCGCGAATCCGGCACGTCTTTTTCGTCAGCGATTGCCAGGGGCAGGGTAAAGTGAAACGTACTGCCCTGACCCAGTATGCTTTCCACCCACATGCGACCACCCATCAGGCCCACGAGGCTGTTGGAAATGGAGAGTCCCAGTCCGGTCCCGCCATGCTTGCGGGTCATTGAGGAATCGGCCTGTTCGAATTCCGCAAAGATGGTATCAAGTTTTTCGCGAGGAATACCAGAGCCGGTATCGGTCAGCGCGAAGTGCAGTTCGACCTGCTCCGGGCCTGTGACCCGACACGAAACATCCAGCACAACTTCGCCTGATTCTGTGAACTTGATGGCGTTCCCGGATACGTTGACAAGAATTTGCCGCAAACGCGCGGGGTCTCCCACGACATAAACGGGAACGTCAGACGCCGCATGCCACGCGAGTTCCAGGTTTTTGTCGTGCGCCCGCATGGCCAGGGATTTCATCGTGTCGCCGAGTTCTTCGCGAATATCGAAGGCGACGGATTCCAGGTCGATCTTGCCCGCCTCGATTTTGGAGAAGTCGAGAATCTGGTTGATGATGGAAAGCAGCGATTCGCCCGATTCCAGTACGATTGACAGGTGGCCTCGTTGCAACGGTGTCAAATCGGTTTCCAGAACCAGTTCGGTCAATCCGATGACGGCATTCATGGGCGTGCGGATTTCGTGGCTCATATTGGCGAGAAAGTCGCTTTTGGCACGGTTGGCCGCATCGGCCGCATCACGGGCTTCGACCAGTTCAGTGATGTCCCGCGACACGCCAAAGGTGCCCAGCACCTGGCCATCACGATTGAGCAACGGCGCCTTGGTGGTCGAAACCCAGGTCTCGCGTCCATTTGGCCACGTTTCCTTTTCCACGAGCCCCACGATTGGCTGACCGTTGTCGAGGATTTGTTGTTCATCGGCCGCGACCTTGTCGGCGTGTTTCGTTGTAAAGAAATCGCCATCGGATTTGCCAACGACTGCCGCTTCACTTTCCAGGCCGAACTTGGTAGCCACGGCATCATTGACTCGCAAAAACTGCCCGGATTTGTCCTTGAAGTAAATGGCGTCCGGCAACATGGTCATCAGCGTGTGCAGCAGGTTGCGTTCCATCTCCAGCGATGCTTCGGCTTGCTCACGCCCCTTGACCTGACGGCGGTAATCTTCGCCACTTTTCAATTCCAGTGCCTTGGGCAGGATCCGCACCAGCATGAGGACACCGACACAGGATACGAGCGCCGTAAGCGCCTTCATGAGCCCCGAAAAACGATAGATAGGCCATTGAAAAATTCCCGCTTCGACCAGATGCACGGTGCCACAGGAAAAAAAGATCAAACCCAGAAACACGTAGAAGATCGGAGGAAACTTGACGTTCTTGTGTCGGGCCACGAAGTACATCACGACGACCGGCACGGCGTAATAAGCCAGAAATGTCGCCAGATCCGCAATGATATGAAGCCAGCCGAGCCACGGTTCCTGCATCCATGCTTCTCCGCAATACCAGCGGGCTGGAAATCCTGTCGTATCAAAGATACCGCCAAAAAAATTCCACATTTCGCACCCTGCCTGCTCTCAGAGAAACGGAAGCCTGCCACTACAGCGCAGAGTTCATTTGATTCAAAACCGACGTTGCCAATAAACTTCGGTTGTTTCCTGCTGTGTCCCGGCCCGAGTTCTTGCGAATCCGGCGACCCAGCGCTGTAGTACGCTGTAGTACCTGGCTGGATTGTGACAAATGCGTACCCGGAGGCCAATCGATTTAGTCGCAGGCCGCCAAAAATGGACGGGCAACGACGTCGCAAGTGAGGGAATGCAGACTTCGTTTGGGTATTTGTGGCCTGGTCCCGCCGCGCGAGCGGGCCTAGCGGCGGCGCGTCACAAATCGCGAGGAGCTGCGAGGACGCGGCCAGGCACTGCCGCGGTGGTAGATGCGTCGCACCGTGTTGCCGTAGAAATGCAACGGGCGATAGGGACGGTACTGAATGGGCGTGTTGCGAATGATCTGCCGTTGCTGCCCACGCGCGATCACATACGGAGACCAGCCGGGTTCCTGGGCGTTCAATGTCTGACACGTGGCCGGAACAGCTGTTACGACCAGGGCCAGGGCGAACAGGCGGGCGATCAACGTCATTCTGGGGTATCTCCGGTTTAAGGTGATCGTTGAGGCTAATTGGGACACCCAATGGCATCAACGAATGGCGAGTTAAACCGCACAAGATACTGTAATATCCCCCATTTCGCATGGGGTAACCCGCACAATCTGCTTATCGCCAACCGGAAAGACAGGCGAACAGCCTACTCCACACACGCGGGGCTCCCAGTCGATCTAGTGACTGGCTTTATCGGTTTGGCACCTGACTTGTCAAGCTCTGCGAGGGCTCATCGCAAGACAAATCTTTCTTCGTCAGGAGATCAGCCAGCTGTCCCGGGAGGAGAAACAAGACCAGCGCAATTCAAGGAATATCGAGCAAAAAAAAGCTACCGGTGGATTCCGGGATTACGACAGGCGAAAAAGGCTGCCGGGCAATGTCCCGACACACGTGTATTCTGGTTCAGGACAGTGAAGCCGACATCAATGAACTGCTCTGCGAAGATCGCAGCCTGGACGATGGTCGTCAGTTGCATTTGATCGTTCGCGGTGGACAAGTCCGGACCACTTCCGCAGGCAAACTGATTGACGTGCTTCGCGACCAGCCCGTTCGCATTGAACGAGCCCTCGACGTCAGCGGCCGCACGCCCAGGGCTGCCTGCACCCCACACAATCGGGAGCGGGCGCGCAAACCACGAACCGACCGAGTGGAAATCCGCGCCACGACGGTTGAGCTATGTCGTTCCCGAGGCTCCGCCAAGCCAACTTACGGGGTCGTGCTGGCGGAAGAATCCAATACACCAAGCGGCAATGAGCCGATTCAATGGGTGCTGATCACCAGTCTTCCTGTCGACAACATCCAGCAGATTCAACAGGTGATCCAGGCCTCGCAAGGTCCTTGCCGGAATTTAGCATCGCATCGGCATCCCGAAGCTTCTTCACAACCTGCGCGGGATTGTGACGCCTTTGTTTCTTCCTGGTCATCAAGTCTCCTTGCCCTAACGAGCGGCTGAGACTCTCGTAACACATGGAACAACTTTTGGGGAGCACG
>CAMYKF010000028.1 GCA_947258905.1 uncultured Pirellulaceae bacterium
GATCGCATAAGCATACGGTTTCGACTTCATTAGCCAGTACTGCATGGCTCGACCTCGTCGACCACGACCTGTCGCGGACAGTTCTGTTGCACCGGTGCCACGGGCTACCTCGGGAATCCTGCCTGCTTGTCGCCAGGACCGGTTGGGTCCTTGGGCGTTTCGTCGAGTGCCTGTTTCAACGCACGAATACGTTCCCGGGCTTCAGCCACAGCTGCCCGATCGCCGCCGCTTTTGGCAATGTTTTCCCAGTTGCCGATGGCGGTTTGAATTCGTGCTTTCCGCTGTGGCAGGTACATTTCGTGAGTTTCCTCCAGCGCAAGGCGTTCAAAGCCGCGGGCACGCCGCACCATGTAATCAAGTAACCGTTTCATTTCGATACGTTGCCAGCTGCGATCGCGGCCCAGGTGGCGTTTGGCCAGTTCACTGTGTGGAGAATCCGGCCAGCGCATGACCAGGCCCTTGAGCAACATGTACCCGTCAAAGGAATGGTCGGGCTCGCTCAACATCATTTGCGCTTCGTTGTAAAAGTTCGCTGCCTGTGCCGCCGCCGAGGGCGGATCGCGGTCGCCGCTGATCCGCGAGGCCGGGAATTGATCGGCCAGCTGCTGGCGGCGCTCGATGGTTTCTTCCAGCCACTGGACTGCTTCGATTAACACCGAGCTCTCCGGGATTTTGTGATCGAGTCCATCCACGACGCGGATCGTGGTGCGCACGCCGGATGATTCCAGCAGAGGGCCTCGATATGCCGTCACTTCGCAATGATTGAAGTCTTCGGCGCCCAGTACAAACGCCACACTAATCCGATTTGCGACACGCTGCTGCAGCCAGGTTTCCTGGCCCCGCAATTCACCGGCCGCACCAATCGGGATCACGCCGCCAAAATATTCCGGTAAGGCAAAGGCGATGTTGCAGGCCATGCGGCCACCGCCCGAAAAGCCCGCGACATAGGTACGGTCAGTATCAATCGAATGCTTGCGCCGCACATCATCCAGCACATCGAGGATGATCTTCGTCCGCAGTGGCGGATCACAGTCATTGCCCGCTCCGTGCGGCGCGGCCAGCATTAGACCCAGTTCGTCGCAAACGGCCCGCCAGCGACTTTGCACCGCCATGGCTCGTGGCGTCGGCGAAATAAACAGAATCAGACCGTTTGCCTGTTCTGCATCAATCGAATCGGGGATGTAAAACTCGTAGGTGACTTCGTCCGGATAATCGGACAGCCAGTCGTCGGGAACCGTTTCAACACTGCGGGTGGCCAGCACAAACGTCCAGTCGATGCGGGTTGGCTCGGAAACGGTGACCGAATGAGGTTCGGCCGCGTCCTGGGCAAGAATCGGACCGGTCAGCATCGCTGTTAGTAAAATCGCCGCGAGGCAACGCCTGGCAAAAGATAAGGCGTTATCAATCATGTGCCGATGTTAGCAAGTCTGGATGTCGCATCACAGTTATTCGGTTCACAATTCAACATTCAGTAGTTCCTGTAACTGAGCCAAACGCGCTTTCGTCGGGTACCATCACCAGCGAGTGACGGTGAACGATCAACCGTGGCGTCAGGACCTGAAAAACGATGCTATGTCACGTAGTCGCACGGTGGATTACTTGTCACGCAGATCGATCGTGGCCCATTTGCCGCTGGTGGCGCTGAAGGCCGCGACGCGACTGCCGGTTTGCACTGTAATCCCGATGTCACGCAATATCAGCACGTTTTCGCCAGGCAGTCCGTCAATGTTGATGGAGTCCCATGTCCCGGTTACCGTGCTAAAGGCGTGTAGCTGATTGTCGACACGCACCCAGCCAACCAGGTCGTTGGCGTTGTGCGCCGGTGTCATGCCCTCGTCATTTTTCAAATCATGGCTCTGCCACTCGCCCGCTTCGCTGAAACCCCACGCCGTTTGCCGGTCTTCGGAAACCGCAATCAACATGGATGAATCGGACGGTTGCGCGGGGGCCTGCGCAGCCGGTTTGGCTGTCGGTGGCGATTCCACAGCAGGTTTCATGGCCGCGGTAGTGGCGGAGGCGGAGGCGGACGAAGTATCACCCGGGCCGGCCTGTTTTTCTGCGCGGACCATCTCACGCACGTCGGCCAGCAATTGATGCGCGTCGTACACGATTCCGTCCTTGATCGTCCAGCGGACTCCGCCAACGCGTTCAGCCGTATCCGTCTCTTCGTTCAGTTTCACAGCGCCCGTGGCAAACAGTACCTTGAAGTTTTCCAGCGGGTTTTCGGGCACGATCACCATGTCGGCCAGCAATCCGGTCCGCAGCACGCCGAATTCAATCGGCTTGCGCATCGGTTCATGAATCGTCAGGGCTCCGTTGTAGGTGGCTGACTGGATGACTTCCAGCGGATGAAATCCGGCTTCCTGCAACAACTCCAGTTCCTCGACATAGCCAAATCCGTAGGTGTCGTAAATGAATCCCGAATCGGCACCGGTGGTAATCCGACCACCCATGTTTTTGTAGTCGTTGACCAACTGGAACCAGACCTGGTAGAAGTTTCGCCACTGAATCTCATCTTCGGTGGTCCAGTAGAACCAGTAGGAACCGTGCACCTGACGGCTGGGCTGGAAGTATTTCCACAGTGAGGGAATCGTGTATTCGTCGTGCCATTCAGCGGTGCGGGCCCGCATCACATCGCGACCGGCTGAATAGATCGTCACCGTGGGATCAAAGACAGTGCCCAGTTCCAGATGTTCCTGCAGGTAGGCTTTCCATTCGGGACTGCCGGGCGGGTGGATTTTGTCCCACAATCGCGCGACCTGCCCGAATCGATATTGCTCGTCGTTGTAGTTCATGTCGGTGGGCCACGGCTGCACGACGTTGTCCTTGAGCAGCGCTTCGAAGTGCCCGTAATAGTGCGTGACGGTCTGCAATCCCAGTCGCGCTGCATCCAGCGCGTTCATGTGAGCCACTCCCATCTGGCCCAGGTGTGCCACCGATCCCAACTTCAGCCGTTTGGCTTCTTCCAGCAGGGCCTGCATGATCTCGGGACGATACGATCCCAGCTTGAGCCCCTGAATGCCGTCCAGCGGCGCCTTGCGGACCCATTCGCGGGCCTCTTCTGGAGTGGCAAGATTTCCAGGCGGACGCTGGTAATTGATGATTCGCGGCGCCACGATCTCATTGGCCGCGCTGCGTTTTTGCGCTTCGACGGTCCAGTCATTTCGCGAAAGCGGTACGCCGCGTACCGTCGTCACTCCATGGGCCATCCACAGCTTGAATACGTATTCGGCCTGCGGTGCCTTGTTGGCGCTGCCGCAATGCGCGTGCATGTCAATGAATCCAGGCAGCACATACATGCCCGTCGCATCCACGACGTGATCGGCCTGGTCCTCGTCGCCGGCACCTCGGCCAATCGATTCGATGCGATTTTGCTTGACGACGATGTTGACGGGTCCAATCGGTGGCGCGCCCGTGCCATCGATGACGATGGCGTTTTTGATCAGCAACGTGTCAAATGGCCCCGCCCCCTCATCATCGCGTCGATCCGGTGCCGATGTGATGGACTGGGCCAGCAGGCTACTGGTCAGCCACATGCCAGCGAATAATGATATCGTCAGCCGAAAAACTGTCTTTTCCGCGCGCCGTGAATTTTTGAACATGTGAACCGCCATCCGTCGGAAATTTGTGTATCTTGCGATGATGTTTGATGACAGGGAATCTGACAAGCCATTGAAGTGTCATGTGACGTAAAAAAAAGACCTCACGTAGATGATTGAACGCACTGAACAAGACGGAATCGTCACGCTGACCATGTCTCACGGCAAGGTAAACGCGATGAGTCTGGAATTCCTGCAGGTATTAAACGGGCAATTGCGGGAACTGGAAGCGGAAGGCAATATCACCGGACTCGTGATGGCAGGTAACGACAAGGTCTTTTCCGCCGGAGTGGACCTGAAACGACTGGTCAGCGAAGGACCGGAATATCTCGATCAGTTCCTGCCCGAACTGTCGGCCATGTTCTTGCGAGCTTTCCGGTTTCCCCGACCAGTGGTTGCCGCCATCAGCGGCCATGCCATTGCCGGGGGTTGCGTGCTGGCTTGCGCGGCCGATGTACGGATCATTGCCAGCGAGGCAAGGATCGGTGTGCCGGAACTGCGTGTCGGTGTGCCCTTCCCTTCCGCCGGATTGGAAATCATGCGCTGGTCGGCCACTCCACAGGCGTTTCGCAAGATGATTACGACCGGAGCCACGTTTACGGGTGCCGTGGCCGTTGATGCCGGGCTGGCGGACGCCGTCGCAGATTCTGATGGTCTGATGGAGAGCGTCGATGCCGCGATGCGGGAGTTCGAGGTGGTACCGCCCGAAGTGTTTCAATTGACCAAGCGACAGATGCGGCAGCCGGTACTGGATCGAATCGAACGCAGTCAGGAATTGTTTGGTGATGAGATTGACCGCTTGTGGCGCGCCGAGGAAACGCGGCAGATGGTGACGCGATACGTTAAGGAACGACTGCAAGGCTCCAGTTCGTCCACCTAGTCGTAGTCGTAATCGGAATCGGAATCGGAATGCCTCGGTGTTCGACAACGACGACGAAAGCGACAAAGATTGATGAGACTTGGGCGTATGTCAAAACCCAATCTGGTGATTTGGTAGTGGACGAGGTCACGAGTCCTTCCCCGTTTACCCTGCAAAACAGGACTCGTAGCCTCGTCCACTACGCAAATTTTGAAATGCCCTCTAGTCACCACCGGAAATTGTGCCCAGTTCACGCCATGCCTGCTGATCGATCGACGGGGCGACGGTGTTCACCGAGCCGTCCAGGCGAAGCAGGTTGACAATACCCGCGGCGTGATAACTGCGTGAAGTAACGGCGGCATACGTCGACTGGTCGTTGCGTTTGCCTTCCTGCACCGAGTTGAAGTCGATGTCGTAAATCCGGCCATCGTGTTCGTATTCGACAACGGTGTTGGGCGGGAACACAGTCGTGATGCCCGAATGGTGCACCCGGCCATCGGGCCATTCGGTGTGTCCTGTGTTTTGCTGCAATGACGGCCCCAGTTTGTACTGGGTGGCCGGATAGCCGGCAAAGAAGGACGGATCAACGGGCGGGACCGGACCGGGGTCGGGCGTGTTGCGAATGTACGACGTAAACGCCTTGACCTCGGTGGCCGCCATCGTATTGCTGGTACCGTCCCGGACATATACCGGCCGCACGCTGCTGTTGACGTAGAACGGACCATTGCCGGGCGTACCATTGACCGGATCGTGAACCAGCCACGTGCCCATATTGAATCCGTAATTGTGCGGATAGACCTTGGGATTGCCGGACGAGTCGACTCGCACCTTGTCGTTGATTTCCGACGGGCACAGATACACATCGACACGCATCGTGGGCACGCCGGTATTTCGCTGGGCGTCCCACGCCACCGACAAGTCGACTTTGGCGTACGCATTGTTCTGATCGATAAAGGGCATCAACCGGCCGTGAATGGCCCATGAACCATTGTTTCCGGACAGGATCGTACCCGGTTCGATTTCAAAACTGGGCGGGTAGGCCTGCCGCACCGTGACGTAGTTTTGCAGCGCGATGCCGATTTGCTTCAGGTTGTTCTTGCATTCCGTCTGCCGGGCCGATTCGCGCACACTTTGGATGGCCGGCATCAGCAATCCCATGAGGATCCCGATAATGGCGATGACGACCAGCAATTCGACGAGGGTAAAGCCACGGCGCTTGATCGGCGCAGATCCGTCGTTGCGACGAACGTCGACCGGCTGGTTTCTCATGATGTCCTCTACTCTGCCGAATTCGGATGTCTGGCAACTTCCGCTACACGCTACTTGTGCAGTACCTCAACTTCGAAGTTTTTGCCGCTCTCCATGCTGGCGCCGCCGACCAGCACGAACTTGTTGTCGGAGACCGGCAGCAAACGATGGAAGAAGCGGCCGTTTTCCAGCGAGCCGACCTTTTCCCACGCGTCACCCGCCTCATTCAGTTTATACACGTGGCCGCCGTGAGTGCTGACGACCAGATCGCCTCCGATGTTAAAGCTGGAATTGCCAAAGCCTTCCATGCCTTGTTCGCCCGGCAATTCGGGGCCCTCGGACCAGACACCCGTGTTCAAATCCAGCACATCGACGCGACGCGTAGGCCCGCCCCGCTGCTGCATACCGCCAATGGCGTACAAATTGTCGCCCTGGAAACCCAGCGACAATGCCCGACGCACAAACGGCGGCTTGGGTAGTGCCTGCCAGCCAGCCTCGAGGTTGTTCAGGTCAATCGAGTGGGCCGTTTCCAGCCATTTGGTGGGCTCGTCACCGGCGATGGTCCAGCCACCGGCGACGTACAGCGTGTCGCCAATCACAACGGCATCGAAAGAACTGCGCGGTTCGGGCAGCGGCGACAGGGCTTCCCACTTGCCGACCGCAGGATCGTAGACTTCAAAATCGGCAACCGAGTGCAAGTCCTGGTCCTCGTCCCGGGCATTGCGGGCTTCGAATCCGCCGAGTCGATAAAGTTTTTCACCGTGGGCCACCATCGCCAGCCCCTGCAAGCCACGACTGGATGTATGCACTTCTTCCCAAACCTTGGGATCGTCGAGGTTGAGCCGGTACAGGATCGGGTTCTGGCCGCTGCGGTAATACTCGTGAGCGTTCCCGTTGTGACCGCCGTAAACGTACAGGAATCCATCGCAGTGGGCTCCGCCAAAGCTGGTAATGCCTGTCGGCAATTCCGGCAACAATTCGGGATTGAGGTATTCGTCGGTCACTGCTTCTTTCTCCTGAGCTTGACAATGCGTCGGCTCGCAAAGTGTGACGGTTATAACCGCGATCATGACGATTCCCGAAGCGACAACTCTGGCCCATCGATTCATTTTGGTCTTCCTTTTTCCTGGTGATGAGGTGACAGCCTGATATTGTAGCAAACGATTGTAGCAAACGCCTTGGCGATTTCATCGGTTGGCGCTGTTGTAAGGACCCGCCTCCCTTCTCCCTCGGGGAGAAGGTGCCCGCAGGGCGGATGAGGGCCGGAGACTTTTTTCGTGCCACGTTTTTTTGTACGAAATATCGGCCCTCACCCGGTTGGTCTTTTTTCAAAAGCCCAACCGCCCTCTCCCCGAGGGAGAGGGACAGCGCAAAAATCGGCCGCCCTTAAGTAGCGATCGCCCGCCCGCATGGTGATCCCAATGTTCCAAAAAAGGGCGTCCTGCACAC
>CAMYKF010000029.1 GCA_947258905.1 uncultured Pirellulaceae bacterium
CCTGATGCGGACGATTTCACCAACCATCCAGCGTGACTCCCTTCACATCAGACAAGATGAACCGGCGAACCCGACTTTTTCAAGGCTCGATATCGGCGCCATCGATGAGGACTCGAAATTGCTGGATCTGCTTTTCTACACGGAAAACAACCTGGTTGACGCCGGGCCGGCACTCGAACAGCTCAAGCAGAATGGCATCGTGATAGTCCATTGCGAAAGCTCAAATATGGCTGGCGTGTGGCAGAGCCTCTCTGCAGAATCCCGGGATTTGCTGCAGAATAAGAACATAGAAATCTGGTCGACTTGCCCGCGGCATCTGTTTCATCCGGACGGTGACATTGCCGATCAGTCCTTTCAGGTGCTGAATGGAGCGTTGCTAAAGACGCTTTCTGCCAAACTCGATCTGGACGACACATTGGATAGCGCGCCGCTATCGACTCTCGAAAAAGCAGGTGTGCAGGCGGTTCGCCAATTCAATCCGGTCGATCACAGCGATGGCCGGTCCGTCGCGGGTGAAGATGCAAAGCACGTTGCATCCACCGAATCCACGCGAACGCCGGGCAACGAGGAGGAATGGCGACAAGCCCTTCGTGCTTTCCATCTCACCGGTTCAGGTGGTTACAGCGAGTCCGAACCGTTGCCGGGTTTGCCGCTTTGGCCCGCCCTGGCCACCAGGTTGCTGGATGATCACAGACTCGCGACATATTACCCCGGAATTCTGCCGTCGCCGACCAACATGGCCGAGGACAAACATTACGTCAGTCTTCTGGAGCTGTTGCAAGGTCCGGAGTCAGGGGCAGATGGCGAAAGTCTGGCCAACCGGGAGCAACTTGAACAAGCGGTTTGCAAGATTGAAACCGTCACTGGAACGACTCCTTCGCCGGAGATCCCGGAGATTGTAGCCGCGGCTTTCCGCGATATGGTTTGCGAACAGGGCGACAACGGGAGCGACGCGGTTTCCCAAGCTCTGCTTTCGCGACTTCCCGACTCGGGACGGCTGGTGGGCTACGGCCCGGATACGCTTGCTCTTTTCTATTCGTGGGCCGTGGCCGCCCGGCGTCACGATAATGAGAAGCTATTTCACGCGGAAGTCGACGAGCTGATCGCTGGACTTCAGGATCTGCTGCAAGTCGAGCTTTCTCATCGCGAAACCGGACGGGCTCCGCGGTCGCTGGCGGCGGCCATGGGGCAGCAAGCCGCTTCTTTTGTCGATCTGGAAAAGCTCTCCCAAAACTTGCCTGAAGTTGGCGGGTCTGAAATCCTGTCCGATACGCTGCTTGAGCTGGTTCGCGAAACGCTGGAGGTTCTTCAGGCGTACCAGTCCTCGGAATTGCGGTCGTTGCCCTTTTTTCTGATCTCTTCAGGAGAGGGGCCGAAGTTCCCGGAACTTCCTGCGACGGCTCAGTTCGCAACGAGCGACTGTTTCGAGGCAACTCTCGGATTCGTCGACGGTCTGCTGGCGCGGATGTCACGGGTCTTTCGGGCAATTCGAGTGGGCCGCCTTGTGATTTCGGGACGTTACCAGCCGGAAATTCACGACGAGGTTTTCGCGCGCTTCGAATGGCAGAGCTGCAATGACGAAGAGATCCTGCTGGTACCACGGGTTCTGGTGGTGGAATCATCGACCGGTATCAAGAACAAGGAAACGGAGGAATCCCTGAATCGGCTTCTGCGATCCGGCCGGCCAGTTCATATCCTGATTACTTTGGACGAGTCAGAACTGACGACCGACGAACTCAGCGGAGCTTTGGAGGATCTTGCCGCAATTGCCATGGCTAATCGAGAAGCCTGTGTACTGCAATCAACTCTGGCCAGGCCCGACCACCTGGTGTCGGGACTCCGTGAGATGGTTGGGACGGTGCGGCCCGCGATCGCTTTCGTTTCTTCTCATGCGGCATCTCAGCCAGGCACCTGGGCATGGGCTTCAGAACTGCTTTCGCACCAGGGACGGCTAGCGACATGTTTTCGTTACTCACCCGACCAGGGAATTTCCTGGTCGGATCGCATGGATCTCTCGGGGAATCCCCAGGTTGAGGCCGGCCAGCCCGTATACAACCTGGCCGGCGCCTCACTGCCGTCCGCACCTGTTGGGATTGAGGAGTCGGTCACGTTTGCGCATGCCGCAGCACTGCGACCGGAATTCAGAGACCACTTCCGCGTCATTCCACGTGATGCCTGGAGTGATGACCAGCAGCCGATCGGCGACTACCTGAATGAATTCAAGTCAATTCCGCCCGCTTCGCTTCCCTATATCTGGATTATGAGAAACGGAGAACTCTGCCGGGCCATCGTGACTCGCGGAATGGCCAACGCCTGTCGTGACCGTTCCCGCGCGTGGAGGAGTCTTCAGGAATTGGCCATGATCGATAGCGAATTCGCAAGCAAGGCTCGTGAACAAGTCCAACAGGAGCTGGAAACCCGTTACGAAAACGAGACGGAACTGGCACGGGCAAAGGGAAGACAGGAGGGGACAGTCCTGGCCGTGAATCGTATCGTCGAGGCGCTACTTGGAACCGGGACACCAGACACGTCGGCCAATCTGCTGCCGGCAACTGTGGAGGGTGAGCCCCCCCACGTGGAAGATTCGGCTCCCACGCAAGCGAAGCCGCCTGAAACGCCGCCAAAAGCAAAGAGACCCGAACCGGCAAAGGAGCAACGGGCGGCGCCTGCCAGCAAGCCGTATATCGATTCGGAACTCTGCACGAGTTGCAACGACTGCATAAAAATCAACCCTGTCTTATTCGTCTATGACGCCAACAATCAGGCAGAGATCGGTGACCCGCTGGCGGGGTCTTTCGTCGAATTGGTCAAGGCGGCCGAGAAATGTCCGGCCCGCTGCATTCACCCAGGTGCGCCGCGTGCGGATGACAAGACGGCCACGCCTGCGATCATTAAAAGGGCGAGCAAATTCCAGTAGAGCCAACCGTGGTGGCGACCATTAATGAATTCTGCGGACCGGGGCGCTTAGTTACTCGCGGGAACTGCTGCTGCCTGCTCTTGCACTGAATCCACCGCCTCCAGAGCAATCTCCAGATAATCGGGCTGGTCGTCCTGCAGCAAGTGCTGGATATGCGCGCGAGGATCTTCCAGCCAGCGGGTGAAGGCGGCGGCAAACATGGCCACAAATTCGTAATCACAGGCTTGCAAAGCGCGAATGAAACCGCGATCGGCGATCTCCAGAATATCCTCCGGCAGCGTCTCCTGGGACGCCAGTGCGAATGTGCCCGCGTAAACGACGTGGCGAGCATTGCCGTCAACCATTTTCGCCGCACTGCCAATCGCCATCTCGTTGAGCCCATTTAGCCTGGTCAATGCAATCAGTGCCTTGGCTTGTATCTCATCGTCACGGTGATCGACCAGCAATTGCAGTTCGCTGTTGACGGAATCGCTGGCCAACTCCAGCGTTTCGGCTGCCGAGATCGTGTGCAAGACGACCGCACGCGAAGGAGATTGCAGTTTGTCGATCAACAGCGACTCTTGTTGTGACTGTAATGACTGGTTCGGCTGCAAGTATCGCAGCGCGACGATCTGTCTGGACGTCGAGGCATCGGTCGCCAGCTTCATCCACTCGCCCTGCGATTGCTTGAGCAGGGGACTGCCTGCTGTCTGCGGATTGAAGAACGCTTCGTTGGAACCGCGCAGATACTTCAGCGATTTACGCATGGCGCGTTTGGTTTCGCCAGGCAGCTGGCTGGTCCATTCAGGATCTTTTTCGCCGCGAACCCATGCAGCCATGGCATTGGCATAGGCCTTGCCATGACTATCCAGAAACGGACGGGGCGTCGCGAACCAGAAAGTCGAATCCCAAAACATGGCGGATTGCTTAACCAGGGGAATCTGGCTTTGCGGCAAACCCAGACCGGTGCTGATTACTGCCAGATCCACCAGCTCGGGAAATTCGGCGTACTCGAAATTGTGCAGGTGCAACAAGTCACCGACCAGGTGATGAATCAGGGTTGCTGCGGTCAGCAACGGCTCACGATCCATCTCGGTGTTGAGAATGATTACGCGCTTGTCGGCTTCGTACTTGCCCGGCAAACTGCCGAGTCCTTCGCAGGAGCCGCCGCCTCAGCCACCGCCGCCGACCTTTTCCGGCTGCATGGGAATCGTCTGCACCTTGACCTTGTCCACGTCATGCCGCAAATGTTCACCAATTCGCTGCTTGAGTTGATCAAGCGAGCGTATGGCCTGCTGGCTGGACACGTCGTCGTACAGCAGGGACTCGACGCTTAACACCGGCAGTCGGAAACGGTCAAATCCGATACATTCGGCGATCTGCTGCAAGTGAAATTCAATCCGTGCCCGTTCATTGTCGGGCAGGGTGGGCGAAGGTTTGAACAAAGGCATTGCGTCGGCTTTCTTGAACGGGCCTTCCCAGGCCGTCGAGGAATTGCACTGACGACGGCCGGGTATTGCCATCGCACGGGTACCATATCACCAATCGTGGTTTGCAACAGCGCCATCTTCCGGCGTTTCACGCGATAATTCCTGTTCGCACACAAGATATCGACACCGGTGACGAACCAACTGGATTGGCCCGAGGCAGGGCGCGGGGCGGCAGCAAGCGGGGAGCACGAAATGAGACTACGCGGCGGTCTGGAGCTGGTGGCATGTTTGACAACGGTGTTCGTGGCATGTGACGCACCTGCGACGCATGCGCAGGATGGGAAGACAATCGTGCGACTGGGACGGCGGGGACGCTTGCGGTCCATGCGCGTTGTTCAACCGGTTATCCCACGGCAACGACCAGTTGCAGGGTGTCCTGACAGTGAACTCGGAAGACGGCTGTGCTGTCCGTCCTGCTCGTTATCGACTCCTGCGGCTCGCGCGAATCGGCTCGTGTGCTGATTTACGGTAAGATATTGCTGCTCGCAAGAAGTCCAAAGAACTCTGTCGAATGAATCCATGGATCGACTTCGAATGTGCAGAACGCCGGTCGCCCGTCAGTCATGCCTTGCCATGAAACTGGTATTCGTGCTCGTGTTGCTGTCGCTCACCGGATCGCTGCAGGCTGACGACCCTGCCGGTCCCAACGTGATCGTGATCCTCGCTGATGACATGGGCATCGATTCAGTCTCTGCGCTAAACGGGAATATGGGGCTCGAAACACCGGCCATCGATCAGCTGGTTCACCAGGGGATGACTTTCACGGACGCGCACTCGACGTCGGCGGTGTGCTCGCCCACGCGGTACAGTTTGCTAACCGGTCGTTATAGCTGGCGCTCTCGACTTAAACGCGGAATTGTCGGGCAGTGGGAACGTCCGCTTATCGAAGACCAGCGTCTCACGTTGCCGGAGATGTTTCGCAAGCATGGCTACGACACCGCCTGTATTGGCAAGTGGCATCTTGGCTGGCACTGGCCGAAAAAGAGCGGAGGGACAACCGAGAAGCTCGATGAAATTGATTTCACTGCGTCTGTAAGCGGTGGACCGAACGATCACGGCTTCGATTATTACTTCGGCGACGACGTTCCCAACTGGCCGCCTTATGCGTGGCGTGAGAACGACCGTCTTCTTGGTGAAATCACCGACAACATGAAAGCGGGGGCTCTGGCCGGGGTTTCCGCCGGACCCGCCGTTGCTGACTGGGACTTTCATGCTGTCCTGGCCGAATACTCGAACCGCTGGTCTCAATACATTCGCGGGAGAGCTGAACAGGAGCGCCCTTTCTTCCTGTACGTTCCCATGCCGTCACCTCACACTCCTATCGCACCCCACGAGGAATTCCGCGGACAATCGAATGTCAGCGTGTACGCTGACTTCCTGATCCAGACGGACTGGGCGGTTGGGGAAATGATGCGTGCGTTAAAAGAAACCAATCAGGCTGATAACACGCTCGTAGTCTTCACATGTGACAATGGAACTTCGCCGAAAGCAAAATTCGCACAGCTTGAATCAGCGGGAGTCCAATTGAGAGAACACTGGCGAGGATGGAAAGCGGATATCTATGAGGGCGGACATCGGGTGCCGTTTATCGTCCGCTGGCCCGGTCATGTTGATCCAGGCACCCGAGGCGAACAGACGATTACTCTGGCCGATATCATGGCCACCTGCGCTGACATTGTGGGTCACGAACTTCCGGCCGATGCCGCGGAAGACAGTGTCAGTCTGGTTGCTGTATTGCAAGGCAAAGCAGTGGAGGAACCGCTGCACGAAATGGTCGTCCATCACTCAGTCTCAGGCCATTTTGCGGTGCGCCAAGGTCCCTGGAAGCTTCTTCTTTGTCGCGGTTCAGGCGGCTGGAGTCCACCTCGCGAGCCTGAGGCGGCCAGGCAAGATCTTCCGCTCGTCCAGCTCTTCAACCTGGATGAGGATCCGCGGGAGACTGTCAATTTGCAGGCAGAACATCCCGGGATTGTGGAGCAACTGACGGCAGAACTTCGTCAAATCATCGAACAGGGGCGTTCAACACCAGGGCCGGAACAGCCCAACCATGCAGGCGCTAAATGGTGGCCCGGGCTCCCTTGGCAGAAGCCGTGACGATGCAGTACAGGAACTCGATACTCAGTATCAACTCCCTGTCGATTTGACTGCAGGGTATTTCGAAACTGTTTTTTGTGTAGTGGACGAGGCTTCGAATCCCGGGTTGCACGGTAAACGGGGAAGGACTCATGTCCTCGTCCACTGCATCAGATTGGGTTTTGAAATGCGCCCTACCTCCCTGCTTCCCGCTCCTGCTGTTGCTGCATTAACAGGTCTGCCATGGCCCAGCCCAGTGCGTTGCCAACTTCCATGAAGGTTTCGGCGTTTTGGTTGTAGTGATAACCCTGGTCGCGAGGGGACGCGGAACTGTCTCTCCAGAAATCCCGGGCATCAATGGTCCTGACGTTGCCAGCGAACTCGGGGTAATTCCCGTTGTCCCCGCTGACGGCAAGCTGAGCCTCGGCGACGGTTAAACCGTGGCCTGTCAGGCCCCGTCCGCCGAATGCGATGGTGGACAGCACAAAGGGGGCATGAGGCGCGGCGAATTCTTCCCGCAGGCATTTGATCAGGTTCACCATGTTCAATTCGTAGCGACTGGCATGCGCCGCATTCTGATCTTTGTGCCCCTGCCACCAGGCAAAGCCGGCTATTTCATAGCCTTGGTTTCTGTAGTTCGGAAAAAATTCGGGAAGGTCGTTCAATACTTCGTGAATATCGGCCACATAAT
>CAMYKF010000030.1 GCA_947258905.1 uncultured Pirellulaceae bacterium
AACATCTTTGCCTTGCGAATCGTGCCGAATTTCTTGCCCATCGTCTTCCCGTGCAGTCGCAGCCGTTTGGCAAAGTCCACGTCTTCCACGCAGATCAACGAGTCATCGAAGCCGCCGATGGCGTCAAAGTCCTTTTTGTAGCACCAGAACAATCCGGCGCTGAACACACCATGCCGGGCACAAAACGGCAAGATGACAAGAAACGTGCAAAAGATACCCGGCGAAACACGTTCCGGATGCACGCGAACTCCACCACCGATGTACTTGCCGGTTTCCAGCATGCGAATCACTTCCGGCAACATGTTCGGTGTCATCCAGCTGTCGGCGTCGATGGTGACGATGATGTCGCCCCGAGCCTCGGCCGCACCGGCATTGCGAATGGTGCTGAGGACCCTTGCGTCTTCACGAACAATTCGGCAACCTGCCTCGGCTGCGATTTCTTCAGTGCGATCGGTGCACCGATTTAACACCACGATGTGCTCGACATTCGCCGCGACGTTTTCAGCGGATGCCTTAACCGATTCGATGCACTTGCCGATGAATTTCTCTTCGTTGTGTGCCGGTGTGATGACCGAGATCATGGTGTTTTGAGTGTTCAGCACGTACCTCGGCTTTCTTGGCGACCGGGTCAATCGAGCGGCAGGAACCAGTGAATATACCCGCAATTCTCGCACACCAGGCAAGTTGCAGTCGGATTGGCCCAGTCAAAGTTGAAGAATGTGGCCACCGCCGTATTTAACTGGGCGTTGCGATGCCAGAATTTTGTGTGATGGCAGATTTCGCAGCGCAACGGTTTACCGGCAACTTCACGTTGCTCTGCATTTTCCGATCCAAACAAACCCATGATGGTCTCCTCCCCCATTTTTTTTGTTCAACAGGTGTTTGTGACGAGGTCCGTTACAATCTCGCCAACGACCGTCCAGTTTACCGGCTGTCGCGGCTTCGCCGCCAACGGTGCTTTTCGGGCCCGGGATCTGCGGGCTGACGCCCGCAGCTACCCGCTGACGCGGCTTCGTCGCTCAGGGCTTTGTTGATTGCAGCCGACGACGCGCAAGTTTGCAGTATTCGGCAGAGCAATCGACGCCGAGATAATTGCGATCCAGTTGACGCGCGACCAGGGCGGTGGTGCCGCTGCCGCAGAATGGATCGAGAACCAGCCCATCCGGCGGACAGGCGGCCTTGATGCAGTTTTCCACCAAAGTCGTGGGAAACACGGCAAAGTGAGCCTCACGAAACTTGCTCAGCGGGATCGACCACACCGTGCGTTTGTTACGGCCTTTGGGATGAAAGGCCTGGTCCCAGCGTCCGTCGTGCAGGTTGCTGTTGCCCGAGTTCTTGCCTTGTTCGGGAGTACCGCCGCGTTTGCCGAGGTGTTTGCGTCCGCCTTTCATGCGACTCTTCTCGGTAAAGGTCACGTGCGGTTCGCGAATGGCGTCGGCGTCGTAGTAGTAGTCTTTGGATCGCGTGAAAAAGAAGACGTACTCGTGATCGGTCGTGGGACGGGACCTGGTGGATGAGGGCATGGCATTGGGTTTGTGCCAGATAACGTCGCTACGCAAGTGCCAGCCCAGATCCTTCAGAGCCAGGGCCACACGCCACGGCATCCCTTGCAACTCGCCATTGATGTACTTGTCGCCCAGCACCAGCCATAACGAGCCCGTTGGTTTGACGACCGGCAGCAACTTCTCAAACACGCCGGCCAGCTGATCGACGTAGTCCCGGGGCTTGTTCTCGCGACCCAGTTGCCGGCCGTCGCCGTAATCGCGTTGTCGGAAATAAGGCGGGCTGGTGACGATCGTATCCACGAAATCGCGGGGCAACGTCTCGACAACGTCGGTGATATCGCCGCACACAATCTTGTTGGTGAACCTGTCGGCGAGCGTCGCCTTGCGGGTTTTGGTTTTGGTCTTTGTTTTGCTTTTGGCTTTTGTTTTGGTGGCCATCCTTGCCGGTTTCCTCTTACTTACACTTACATTTTTTCCAGAACATCGATGCCCAGCAGCCACAGTCCCTTTTTCAGGGTTCGCGCGGTCAGATCGCACAGTTGCAATCGGGACTGTCGTAGATCGCCTTCGGATTTCAGCACCGGGCACTTGTCGAAGAACACAAAAAACAGTTGCGTCATCTCGAACAGATACTGGGCCAGCTGGTTGGGCCGGTAATCCGCGACGACGTCATCGAGGGCTTCGGCGAATCGCAATAACTCCAGAGCCAGTCGACGTTCGATTGGCTCTGCGAACTGAAACGGGACAGCGCGGGCACGCAACACTTCGATATTGACGTTGCCTCGGCGAAAGATCCCGTTCACGCGGGCGTAACCGTATTGCAGGTAGGTCGCTGTATTGCCACGCATCTCGACCATCTTGTCGTAACTGAACGTGTAATCGCTGCTCCGATTTTGAGACAGGTCCGCGTACTTGAGGGCACCGATCCCTACGACGCGAGCGATATCCGTTCGTTGGTCGTCGCTGAATTCCGGGCCCTCGGGTTTTTGATCGTCCTGCTCGGCAACCACGGCCAGCGCGCGTGACTCGGCCTCGTCCAGCAACGGTTCGAGACCCACGGTATCGCCAGCCCGGGTTTTGAACGGCTTGCCGTCCTCGCCCATCACCGTGCCAAACCTGACATGCTGGTATTCGACATCGGGGAAACCCCAGGCACGCGCCACGTCGAACAATTTTTCGAAGTGTTCACCTTGCCGGAAATCCACCACATACAAGATCGTATCCGGATGCCATTTCTCCATGCGGTATTTGACCGTGGCCAGATCGGAAGTGGCATACAAAAACGCGCCATCCCGTTTCCGCACGATCATCGGGGCATCGTGGTTGTCCAAAAAGACGCACAGAGCCCCTTCACTCTCGGTGGCCATTTCCTTGTCTTGCAGGTCCTGTACGACCCCCGACAGTTGCTCGTGATAGAAGCTCTCACCCAGTTCGACATCGAAGGAGATGCTCAATCGTTCGTAAATGCGATCAATATCTGCGCGACCATGTTGCATGAACAGGGTCCACAATTCGAGGTTGGTCGGATCGCCTTCGTGAAGTCTGGCAGTTTCTTCGAGGACGGCCTGACCAATGTTTTTGTGATGCCCAGCCAAATCAGATTGTTCCGGGTCGGACTTCACCCGTTCAAGGGTCGCTCGCTGGTTTTTGATCTTTTCCTTTTGATCGCGGATTTTGGAATTCAGGCTCTTGATGTCCTTTTTGAGTTTCCTGGCCAGCGATTTTTCGTCGCCGGGGTCAGTGTTTTCAAATTCGGCCAGCCGCTGCTGCTGTTTCCCCAGCAGTTCCTCGGCCTCGGGCAAGGCTTTGACGGCATCGTGGTAATCGATCAGGCCACGCACGGTGCGGTACAGACGCGAAAGCTCCTTGATCGGATCCTCCTGCCACTGGCTTTCCACGAGGAAATGTTTGTAGCCATAGATGATCATGACGAACTGGGTACCCCAGTCGCCGAGGTGATTGTCGGTGATCACGTTGTGGCCGAGGAAACGCAGCACTCGCGACAGACTGTCCCCGATGACCGTCGAGCGAATGTGGCCGACGTGCATGGGTTTGGCCACGTTGGGCGAGGAGAAATCAATAATGATGGTGCGTGGTTCGGTTACCGGCGCCACACCCAGTCGCTGGATATCGGCGAAGGCTTTTCCCAGCTGTTCGATCAGGAAATCGTCGCGGATTGTAATATTGATGAAGCCCGGACCGGCGACTTCGGGTGCCTCCGCCAGATCCGCCAGATCGACTTGCTGCACCAGTCCGGCGGCCACGTCACGTGGCGGCTTGCTCAATCGCTTGCCCAGCGGCATCGCGCAGTTGGCCTGATAATCGCCAAATTTGTCGTCCTGGGCCGGCCGAATCATGGTCAGCAAGGGGGCGACCTGATCGACATGGGCGGCCAGCACGGGCGCGAATCGCGAGCGAAGTTCCTGGAGCAGGTTCATTCAACCTCCGGTGTTGAACGGCGGGCAAACAGACGCGGAATGGATTTCATGAAATTTCACACAAATGACGTGATTTATCAATCGGACTCGTGGCCCGCGGCAACCGTCAATGGCAGTTCCGCGTCAGTGAGTCAGCGGATATCCTGTGAGCTTGTGTCCTGACCCTTATCCGCTCCTTCGCGGGCGCGGTACCGTTTGATGAAGCCTCTGCAAAACATTCACTGCGTAGCACGCCTTGCCGGCCGATTGCTTATCGTTATGGTTCTGACCGGCGGATGGTCGCTGTTCGGACCCGGAATCACCGGTGCAGGTTCGGCCAGTGCTGAAACCCATCCCTTTGTTCAGACGATTGCCGACGTGTTCGTCAGTCGCACCCGGATTACCGTGCGATTGTCGAGTTCGGCCGATGAACTCGATCTGATCCACGGCATTCTGCCTTACGAGGACACGGGCAAGTACGACACGCAGGAACTGCTGGAAGGCGTGGACATTCATGCCGATTTTTTGCTGGAACGATTCGAGATTTATGACGCGTCGGGCAACAAACTGCAGGGCCGCGTCGTCGAAAAAGGGGAATGGGAGATTCCCGAGGAAGGCATCATGTCCGGCCGGCTGATCGATTACATGCTGGATTACACTTTCGAGTATGAACTGGCCGAGCAACCGGAATACCTGACCTTTCAAAACAACATTATCGATTTCAACTTTACGCTGCCCTCCGAAGTTAACTTGCGGGTCAAACAGGCCGGCTCGGACGCGCCTTACGGTGCGAATCTGAAAATCAAGGAACCGGAGACAATCCGCTTTGACTGGGACAAGCCGCTGTCGCGTGAGTTGTCGGGCGAAGAACTCAAGGTGTGGTTTGAGGAGACGCGGGAGAAGACGCTTGGTTTGACCAGTTATGGCGGTACCTATTCATTTATCTATGTGACTCCGCGCGAAGTGCGGCATGAAGTGCTGATTCCGCTGGCCAGTCTGGCCACGATCATTAATTTCGAGCAGGAAGATCGCTGGTATCTGGAAATTGAGGAGCAGGATCGCGCCAAGCCGCAAATCGAAGCCTTCTTTTCCGAAGGCAATCCGGTCGAGATCAATGGCAATCTGGTCCAGCCCCGATTCGACCGCATCGATTTCGGCGGCATGGACGTTCGGGATTTTGCCATGCAGCGGGAACGTAAACGCATCTCGCTGGCCAATGGACGTGTCGGTGTGATCATGTCGTTTCCCACTCGCAACCTGCCCGATACGGTGTCGGTAACGTGGGACAAGTTCAGCAAAATGCTCAAGGATGTCGACGTCGTGTTGATCGGCCCCGATGATGCGGTCGAGAAATCCCAGTTCTCGCGCTTCCTGACGGAAAACACCATCGATTGGGCCAACCCGGGTATCCCCCCGTTGCCGGATGTGGTGGACGTCCAGGTCGAAGCGGATCGGCCATTGCAAAAAACGCCTCTGCCTGTTGTCACCATGATTTGCGGTGCACTTGTCTTGCTGGCGCTGGCCACCGCGGCTTTTCGTCTTGTTGATTTCAAAAAGGCGGCTGCAGCCAGCGTTGGATTACTGGCAATTGGCATTCTGATGTGGTCGTACAAGGTGCCCGTTCAGCTGCCGGGTGCCGGTCCCGGGCCGCTGGGCGATACCGACGCCCGAATAGTCTTTGCGGACCTGCACACCAATCTGTTTCGCGCCTTTGACTACAAGACCGAAGAGGACGCGTATGACGCGCTGGCGCGAACGACCAGCGGGCCCATGCTGCAGGAGATCTACCTGAAAATGAGGAAGAGTCTGGAGATCAAGGAGCAGGGCGGCGCGATTTCCAATATCGAAAAGGTCGAGATTCTCGACGGCCAGATTGCGCCGGAGCCGGTGCCGGGATCTGATATCGAGTCCCCTGATTACAGCTATCGGTGCAAATGGACGCTGGCGGGATCGGTCGAGCACTGGGGGCACATCCACCGCCGCACGAACGAATACGAAGCCCTGTTCAATGTGCGGAATGTGGATGGATACTGGAAATTCACCGAGTACCAGCCGTTGGATGAACAGCAGGGCCAGGTGATTCGGAGTGTCAGGAAGTTCTAGCTCAAAGTAGCAGGCACACTCCGTGTGCCGTCAGCGCGGATCGGAGCCGGCAGCGGAAGTCGCCAAACTTCCGACGCCGCTGGCCCTCCCCGGCCGCTATCGCGTCCGACCCTCCCAGAGGGGAGGGTGAGTTGATCGCGACGGGTCGATTGGCGGGGACTGCATGTGATAGACTGGCTGTGATTTAATTGAGACAGGCACTCACGGATGGATGGCCCGGATACCAACAAGGACTCCAATCGCGTCGAAGCGCGGAACGTGGCGGAACGAAGTCCGCTGTTTCTCAAGCCCCATGACCAGTCGACTTTGGCTGCGGTGCTGGGGTTGGCGGTCATTTGCCTGACGATCTCCACGGCCTGGTTCGCCTGGAGCAATGGAGGCGTGCGAGACGCGGACGATGCACCTCGGAATCATGCCGAGTTCCGCGTCGATCTGAACACGGCTCCCTGGCACGAGATTGCCATGCTGCCGGAAATCGGCGAAAAGACGGCGCGGCTGATCGTGGCCCATCGCCAATTGCACGGCCCGTTTCACAGCGTGGCCGGGATAGACATGGTGGATGGCATCGGGCCACACACATTGGCAGCCATTCGCCCGTTTCTGGCCCCGTTGCCGGCCTCCGATACAATGGTGGCTGAATTACCTGCCGGGGCATTACCCCGCGATGACCCGCAATTCCCGCCGCCACCCACAACTGGACCTCGATGAAATTTGACTTGCAAGCGCCGTTTGAACCTGAAGGCGATCAGCCGGCCGCCATTGAGGCGCTGGTCCGTGGCCTGGAAGAGGATCGCAAACATCAGGTCTTGATGGGTGTCACCGGCTCGGGCAAGACCTTTACGATGGCCAACGTGATCCAGCAGGTGCAGCGACCGGCGCTGGTCATTTCGCACAACAAGACACTGGCCGCACAGCTGTACGCCGAGTTTCGCGGTTTCTTTCCGCGCAATGCTGTGCATTACTTTGTGTCGTACTACGACTATTACCAGCCAGAAGCCTACATTCCGCAGCGTGACATCTACATCGAAAAGGACGCGTCGATCAACGAAGAGATCGATCGTTTGCGACTGGCCACTACCAGTTCGCTGGTCAGCCGCGAATCTACGGGCTGGGATCGCCCGAAGACTACAAACGCATGATGGTGGCGCTGAAGAAAGGCGAAACGATCGATCGTGACGAAGTGTTGTCTCGTTTGATTGATGTGCAGTACCAGCGCAACGACATTGCCTTTGAACGCTCCAAATTCCGGGTCCGCGGCGATTGCGTGGAAGTGTGGCCTTCGTATGAAGAGTTCGCCTATCGCATCGAACTGTGGGGCGACGAGATAGAACAGCTATCGTTTATCAACCCCTTAACGGGCGAAGTGATTCAGACTCAGGATCACCTGTATATCTATCCGGCCAAGCACTTTGTGACACCCGAGAGCCGCATCAAGGCGGCGGTTGTGGAAATCAAGAAGGAACTGGACGAACAACTGACCAAATTTCGAGAGCAGGGCAAGTTGCTGGAAGCCCAGCGGTTGAGCGCCCGAACGCGATTCGACATTGAAATGCTGGAAGCCGTGGGGCACTGCCCGGGCATTGAGAATTACAGTCGGCCGTTGTCGGGCCGTCCGCCGGGTGCCGCACCGGATACGCTGTACAACTTTTTCCCCGATGAATTCCTGCTGTTCGTGGATGAATCGCACGTCACGGTGCCACAAGTCCGTGCCATGTACGCCGGTGATCGCAGCCGCAAAGGGACGTTGGTCGAGCACGGATTCCGCTTGCCCAGCGCGCTTGATAACCGGCCGATGAAGTTTGAGGAATGGGAGAACAAGATTCATCGCGTCGTGTTTGTGTCGGCGACTCCCAACGATTATGAACTTGAGAAATCCGGCGGCGAGATCATCGAACAGGTGATTCGACCCACGGGTTTGCTGGATCCGGAGATTGACGTGATTCCGGCACGGGGTCAGGTGTCACATTTGCTCGAACAGATCAAAGAGCGTCGCGAGCAAGGCGAGCGCGTGCTGGTGACGGCGCTCACGAAACGGCTGGCCGAGGATCTCTCGGCGTATCTGTGCGAAAACGGCGTGGCTTGCAAATGGCTGCATAGTGAACTGGATGCGTTTGAACGCGTCGAGTTGCTGCAGGACTTGCGGGCCGGTCACTTTGAAGCGCTCGTCGGCGTGAATCTGCTGCGTGAAGGGCTCGATTTGCCCGAGGTGTCGCTGGTAGCGATTCTGGATGCCGACAAGGAGGGATTTCTGCGCAGCGAAACGTCGCTGATCCAGACCATTGGTCGTAGCGCACGAAATGTCAACGCCAAGGTCATCCTGTACGCCGACAAGGTCACCGAAGCCATGCGGGCCGCCATCGACGAAACCCACCGCCGCCGTCAATTGCAGATGGCGTACAACAAGGAGCACGGCATCACCCCGCAAACCGTCAAGAAAAACATTCGCGCCGGCATCGAAGCGGACCGGCAAGCCCACAAGGAAGCAGCCGAGGCCGCTGGCATCACCGACGAAAAGATTTACATTACTGAGGAGTACATTAACGAGCTGCAAACCGAGATGTTGCAGGCCGCCGAGAATCTCGAATTCGAACGGGCTGCTTCATTGCGTGACAGGATCGCGCAGATGCAGGACTCCATTGGCGAACCACTAATGGAAGTCAAAGAATCCAAAAAGGGATACGGGCGCAAAGGTCGTCGCGGCCGC
>CAMYKF010000031.1:0-7118 GCA_947258905.1 uncultured Pirellulaceae bacterium
CTGGGAGAATTACTGCGGATTTGTGTGTACGCCCAAACACCGCACCTATCAAAATGTGGTACGCGAAAAGGCGTTCACGGTCAGCTACCCGCGGCCGGACCAGGTTGTGCTGGCCAGCCTGACGGCCAGTCCGAGATTGGGCGAGGATTCGAGCAAACCGGTGGTTGGTGCGTTACCGACGTTTCCGGCAACTTGCGTCGACGGGGTGTTGCTGCAAGATGGTTACTTGTTCCTGGAATGCGAACTGGACCGGATTGTCGACGGATTTGGCCAAAACAGTTTGATCGCGGGCAAGGTTGTGGGTGCCTTTATCCATGAGGACTCGCACCTGCACGAGGATCGCGATGCCGGCGAGATGATTCAAGCTGCACCGTTGCTGGCCTATCTGTATCCGGGACGATTCGCGGAGGTCCGCGACACCAAAGCCTTCCCCTTTCCTGCCGACTTTCACAAATAGCATGATCAATCCGGGTACGGCCAGCACGATTCACGAAGCGCTCATTGCCAAAGATGAGTGCATGATTGCGTTCTTGCGTCGGCTGGTAGAAACCGAATCACATTCGCACGATCCAGCAGCGCAGTCGCGGGTACTGGCCATTCTGGAAGACAAGTGGAAATCACTGGGTTGGGTGACCCGGCGAATCCGGGGACGCGAGACCGGCGGTCATCTTTTCGCGCGACCCGCCCGCCGGCCCCGCCATCGACCGGTGCAGGTCATGATCGGGCACTGCGATACTGTATGGCCGCCCCAAACCTTGCAAACCATGCCGGTGCATTTCGCGGAAGATCGTCTGCACGGTCCTGGCATCTTCGATATGAAGGCCGGCCTCACACAGATGATATTCGCCGTGGAGACAATTCAGGAGTTGTCGTTCGAGACGGACGTGACGCCGGTGGTCTTTGTCAACTCGGATGAGGAGATCGGCAGTCGCGAGTCCACGCCGTGGATCCGCAGGCTGGCTCGTGTCGCAGACCGCGCGCTGATTCTGGAACCTCCGCTGGAAGGCAAGCTCAAGACAACACGCAAGGGTATCGGCCGATTCACGATTTCCGTGAAAGGCAAACCAGCTCATGCGGGACTGGATCCCGGCAAGGGCGCCAGTGCCATTTTGGAACTGTCGCACCTGATTCAGAAATTGTTTGCCCTGAATGATGTCGAACGTGGCATTACGGTCAACGTTGGCAAGATCGACGGCGGAATCAGTCCCAATGTCATTGCGCCCGAAAGCAAGGCAGTCATCGATGTCCGTGTGCCCACGCAGGATGACGCAGCGGAAGTTACCGAGCGCATCTATGCGCTGGAATCAGAGAATCCCGAAGTGGATATTCACGTGGAAGGCCGCATTGGTCGCCCGCCTCTGGAGCCAACGCCACGCAATCGCCGGCTGTGGGAACAGGCGCGGGCTGCCGGCCAGGCACTGGGAATGGAACTTGAGGAAGCCTCCGCCGGAGGCGGCTCGGACGGCAACACGACCAGCCAGTACACGGCCACCCTCGACGGGCTGGGCACGGTGGGAGACGGGGCGCACGCCGTGCACGAACATATTGAAGCATTCCGCATTGTCGAAAGAACTGCGTTGCTGGCCGCGCTGTTGCTGGCTCCGCCAACTTCACCCGATAAGACCTGACATGCATCATCCCTACACCTTCACCTCACTTACCCGGACCAGTCCGCTGGAGGTTGAGCCGGTTGACATTGGAAACGTGCCTCGCGAGGAATGGAAATCGGGCGATTTCGTGGCTTGCCAGATCGTTGATGATCTGTTCATTCACTATCAGGCCGAACTTGCCAATGGACGCATGGTGACACTCGCCAAAGGGGATGTACTGATTGGCGCATTGGGGATCCGGTTTGCCACGCTTGAGGCCACAGGTTCCTGGGAACAGGTCGGCGAGGACGGTCGCATGCACCTGCTCACCGGTGCCGGATTATTCGGACTGCTTACGTCCAAGTCGATGTACCTGCGATCGTTGGTCAACCTGCAATATCAGGGACATATGATGCTGCAAGGCAACCCTTGCAATATGAAGGACTTCGTTCTGCCGGCGACGCACAGCGAATACAACATCCCGACCATCATGATCTTTGGTACGTCCATGTCCGCCGGCAAGACGATGGCGGCGCGAATAATCGTGCGCTTGCTCAAACGGGCCAACCTGACGGTGCTGGGTGCCAAGCTGACCGGAGCCGGACGATATCGGGACATCCTCAGCATGCAGGATTCCGGCGCGGATTATATCTTTGACTTCGTGGAAGCAGGTCTGCCCTCCACCGTGGTGTCGCAGGAGGAATATGCCGCGGCACTGGGCAATCTGCTGGGTCGCATGCAGGACACCGCTGCTGATGTGGCGGTCGTGGAAATCGGGGCGTCGCCGCTGGAACCCTACAACGGACTTACTGCCTATGAAACCTTGCAGGATTCCATTCGCTGTTCGGTGCTGTGTGCCAGTGATCCGTATGCCGTTTATGGAGTGATGCAGGCATTCGGTGTGAAACCGGACGTCGTCAGTGGCATCGCCACCAATACGCTGGCCGGCATTCAGCTAATCGAAAGACTCTGCGACGTCCGGGCAATCAACGTCATTGATCCGGCTCGTCAGACAGAATTGTGTGAGATTGTCGGCGGCAAACTGGGCATCGATCTGCTGGTAGGTTCCTGATTGCCCTCGGTGAAAATCCCCCCCCATCGCAGCGCTGCGTGTATCGATGATGTCCATGAAGAACTCTGCTTGGATGGCTATCCTTGTCTGGCTGCTGGCCGGCTGGTCATCGGCGGCCGCACAGAATGTCATGCCGGGGCAGCAAGTCGAGCAGGTATTTACTGCGGATGACTCGGCGGAGGTGCCCTACCTGCTGTATCTGCCGGCCGATTATGACCCGCAGGAAGACAGAAAATGGCCCTTGCACCTGTTCTTGCACGGACGGGGAGAGAGCCACGGACCGCTGGACCTGGTTACCACATGGGGACCGCCCAGGATGGCTGCCCGCGGTGACGATTTGCCTTTCCTGCTCGTCTCTCCGCAATGCCCCGCCGATGACGAATGGAAGAGCCCCGTGCAGCAGACGCGTGTGATTCACCTGCTGGACATGATCTCCAGCCGGTATGCAGTGGATCCGGATCGCGTCGTCCTGTCGGGACTCAGCATGGGAGGGTTTGGCTCATGGCGTCTGGCGGCGGACCATGCGGAGCGGTTTGCTGCTGTCGTTCCGATTTGCGGTGGCGGCGATCCGCAGGATGCCGAACAGCTGAAGTCGTTGCCGATCTGGGTCTGGCACGGTGACCGCGACGACGTGATACCGATCACAGAATCGCAGTCAATGGTGGATGCCATTCGCGCAGCGGGTGGAACCGACATTCGATTCACCACACTGGAACACGTCGGTCATAACTCCTGGTCCGCTGCCTACGGATCCCCCGAGTTGTTTCAATGGCTGTCCCGACAACAACGGTGACGTTTGATTTACAAAAAAATAACGGCAACTCGTAGTAGCAGCGAGGCCATGCTGCCTCGGGCTGAAAACTGCGGATTGCCGTTTGGTTTGTCGAGTCGGTAGCGCGAGAAACGCGTGCTGAATTAGCCGACCAGTGTCTTCAGCATGGGAATTTTGTCGGTGATCTGACCCATGATGCCATCGCCGACCTTGCTTTTGATGAAGTCGATCAGCATGGTGATGAAGGAGCCGCCCTGCTCGGCTGACAAGCCGGAGTTTCGCAAGGCTCCCATCAGTTCCATGCCTTCGGCGGCGCCGCCGCCCAGCATCGATGAAGCGGCACCCTTGAGGCTGCCCATCAAACCACCGCCACCGGACGCCTCGGCTTGAGGTGCTGCACTAATCAACTGCTCGGCACCAGGCAGTTTTTCAGCGATTCCGGAGAATTGATCGCCCAAACCGTTCTTGATGAAACCCAGCGCGGTGCCGGTCGCGTTTTTGGCCGTTGATTCGTCGATTCCAAGTTGACTGACAGCAGATTGAATGAACTCGTCCATTGGTTCTTTCCTGAATGAGGTGAGAGAAAGTGTGAAAAGCAATGGCGGGGATTGTATGGCTTTTCATTGTGCTCGTAACCCCGATCCACAATGGCCCGGAATGCTGGCGTCTTCGACTCGGACAAGTCAACGCAGGACGACCTCGGTTACGCGTCGCCGGTCTTTCGCTCGGCCACGCGTCGAAATACGGCTCGATAGACCAGGCCGACCGCAAGGACCAGCAGCCCGGCGACCATGATCGGGGGATCAATAAACAGGGCCAGCGACACACAACTAACCAGTCCGCACCAGGCTGGCCAGATGGGGAACAGTCGGTCGGATGGCGGAATTCGCAACGCGCACAGATTGGTCAGTGCGTAATAGACCAGCACTGTAAAGGCGCTGAATGACCAGGAGAGTTTGATGTCACCGATGCAGATCAGACTGCCAATAATGACGGCGACAACAACCGTGGCGGGCGCGGGAACGCCTCGCACATTGATCAGGGCAAAAGACCGGGGAGCGTCGGCCCGCCGCGACATGGCCAGCACGACGCGGGACAGTCCGAGAACCAGATTGAGCATGACACCGAGCATCGCCGTGATCGCACCGATCGAAAGCATCGTCACAACGACCGGCGAATTCAACTGGCGGGCTACATACAGTAACGGCGCAGCCGTCTGCAGTGTCTCTTCGCCCAGACGCTCTGCTCCAACGTTGGCAATGGCCACAAAACTGACTGACAAATACACCAGTAACGTGACAACCAGTGTCATGATCATGGCTCGCGGGATCGTACGATGCGGTTCGGCAACTTCTTCGCCCAGCGTGGCGATCCGACCGTATCCGGTATAGGCCACAAACATCAGTGCCGATGCGGATAACATGGCAGTCCATCCGCCATCGGCAAAGTTGAATATGCCCTGCAGATTTTCCGGTGCCCGCTGGATCGCTGGCAGGAAGCCGACGCATACAAACAGGGCCAGTGCAACCAGCGTGATGGCGACGATACAGGTGTTGACCAACGTGGTGCGGCGAATGCCTGTGAGGACCACACAAGTCAACAGGAACAACGCGAGCAGTGCCGGGATCACCAGACTCACCTGGCCAACGGCAATACCGGTGGCCATCTGAATGTAACCAGCCAGTCCCAGCGCCGCAGTGGCGGCCGACGCGGATTTGGCGCACAGAAACAACCAGCCGGCACTGAATCCGGCTGCGGGAGTCAGCCAGTGGTAACCGTATTCGTACGTGCCTCCGCTGACCGGGTGCAGGGCGGCCAGTTGAGCGCTGCTCAGCCCGTTACAGGTAGCCACCAGCGAGGCAATGACGATTGCGATCAGCACGTTGGAGCCTGCCACGCCCGCCGCCACTCCGATACTGACGAACACGCCAGTACCCACGATCGAGCCCAGTCCCAGCATCACGGCGCCGCCGAGCGTGATGTCTCGCCGTAACTGGTGACCGGATTGTTCGGACGATTTGTCAGTGTTCATTTCGCGGTTTCCTGTAGTCTCAAGATGTCGTCCATGATGGCGGCGGCCGTTGCCGCTCTCTGGCTGAACCCCGGGAATCGCCCGATCGCCTGTCGCCGCCAGTCATCGGTGGTCAGTACTTCGTCGAATGAAATCGTGATTCGGTTCAGAACCGGCGTCTCGCGAGTCATGTCTTGATCGCGCGAAACCGGCAACGTGCAACCGTCAATATATCCCAGCAACATGTACTCAAACGATTTCAGCCAGGTATCGGTTTCCGGAATGGCGCGGGTGGTGGAGGTATCGCCTGGCCGAATCCGTGTTCCGGTCGGGAACAGGGCAAAGACCCGGCCTTCATGCCGCAACTTGTGCACGACGCGGTGGGCAGCCATGTTCACGAGATGGCCCTCATGCAATTCATCTGGCGAATGGTGTTCGGCAATCCACGAGCGAGGTGTCACCACAACGCGGTTAAAGGCCTGCACCAGCATGCCCGTCATGCCCGGATCTTCCTGCAATTTGCGACCGGCGATCCAGATAATTTGATCGAACAGATCAGCGTGTCCCGCATCCTGCAACAACGCACACAGCGTGGGAACATCAAGGTTCGATCGGTGATTAAGGCACATGATGCACGCCGCGCCTCCCGCTGACAGGTCAACCAGTTGTTGCAGGTTTTCAAGACCATCAAGGCCGCTGCCCGGCAACAACAGGCGACGGCTGAGGCGGGTCAAGTAGGACTGAATCGCAGTGTCCGCCCAAAACATGACCTGGTCGGGAGTGACTGGTGGCGGCGTGGCCAGCTGGCATGTCTGCTGCATTTCCGCGAACAACGGTGCAAACGCCTGTATGGCATCGCCCGGTGGCAACGGCTCGAGGTTTTCTTCATACATGGTCGTATTTTGCAAGTAAACAGTAACGTCGTCAGCTATCCGCTTTCCATTGATTTACATGGTCAAGGATAAACTCGCAAATCGCCTGATGCGCCCCCCGGCCGCTTCCACGCACAGGGATCGGTTTGCCGAACGCAAATTTCACCGGATGTGAAGGTCTAATGCGCCCGAAATCGGTGTGAAACCAGCCACTGCCCCAGGCATCGGTTTGCAGGGCCAGCGGGACCATCGGCACGCCGGCGCGGGAGGCCAGTTTTGCACCGATCTTGTTGAATCGTTGCGGATCAAACTGCTTCATCCGCGTGTGCTGGGGAAACACGACGATCGAGATGCCGCGCTGCAGCCGCTCAAGGCCTCCTTCCAGGACCGCTTTCAGATCCTCGCGGGGATTCTTGCGACCCACCAGGATCGGATCACGCGAGCGGATGATGTGGCGAAACACCGGGTATTTCAGAAGCGTCGATTTGACCACGAAGGTCACCGGGCGACAGGGCTGAATCAGGCCCGGCAGCACGGTAGATTCAAGCGTGCTCATGTGGTTGCCGACAAACACGCATGGCTGATCCAGATTCGCAAAATGGTTGACTCCGGTGATTTCGAATTGCACGCCCACATCTTCCAGATCACGCAGGACATGCAGGCTGCTCTCGGCCCACTGCCGGTCATCGTAGCGGCCGGATTTGGCCAAGCGGCCGGCGCGGATCAGGCTGCGCACAAATCGACAGTGAAAGGTCAGTGACGGGAAGGTGCGGGGCCACCACGAAATCGGCCGCATCGGCGT
>CAMYKF010000031.1:7140-8176 GCA_947258905.1 uncultured Pirellulaceae bacterium
GCTTTCGGAATTTCGTGATCTGATGCCACAAGGAGTTTGCGAGAGTGCCAGTTTACGCGAGTCACCGCGGTCCCGGTATGTGAGGCTTTTTTGACAATTGGCCAAACACTACTTACAACGTGTGCTGACCTTCCATCATCGACATCAAAGTCCAGCTCTGGATCCCGGCTTCCCATCATGTCCAAAAAACACGCCATCCGCTGTTACGACTATGTCAACCATCCCTACGACAAGGTTTGTGACCAGCTGATTTCCGATTCGGGCAGGGTTTTTCACGAAGCGACAACATCCGCCGAGTCGCGGGCGGGCGACGTAGCCGCGGGCCTGCACGTCAACATTGCGGGGCTCGAGATTGGCAAGGCCGTCAAGATCAACGTGTACGGGCTGGAGCAAGTCGAAAACAACCGCGACATTCGTTCGTCGCTGTTGCTGGAATGGGAAGCGGTCGATCAGTCGGGTCTGTTTCCGGTTATGAAAGGCGAACTGGCGTTTTATCCCATCACAAGCAAGGAAACGCAGCTGGACTTTCAAGGCGATTACGAGCCGCCCCTGGGCATTTTGGGCAAGGCCATCGATGCCGTGGTTGGGCATCGCATCGCGGAAGCGTCTGTGCATCACTTTATTTCTGAAGTCGCGGTGTGGCTGAGGGAAAACATCAAGAAATAGGTCCTTCGCCCGGCCATCGTTGCATCGTCGTTCGCAATTGAAGAAATCTCCGGCAAGTCCTGATACGAGACCGCTATGTCCATGCTATTCCATCGAATCTGGCCATGTGTTGTTTTGACTCTGGCGTTTCCGGTCGCCGTGTTGCCGGTTGCCCCGGTCACCGCGCAACAACAAGCCGACCCGGAGCTGTCGGCCCTGGTGCAACAGGCGCAAAGTTTAATGGGCCAGCAGAAATACGATCAGGCGGAACAACTGCTGCGGCCGGCAACCGAAAAATATGCCGACAAACCGGGCCCCTGGTATCTGCTGGGTTATGCACTGCAAGCGCAGGGAAAATATGACGATGCACTGGCTATGTACGAGCAGTCCA
>CAMYKF010000032.1 GCA_947258905.1 uncultured Pirellulaceae bacterium
CCACTCGCGAGCCGTGCACATCGGTTCCAGCAAGCGAGCCCAACCGCTGAGTAGTTCACCGTATCCAGATTCCAGTAGCTGCAGTCGCATTTTCCGGGCGATGCCACGACAGGGATGGCCACCTTCACGAACATTCTCCCCGGTTATCTGGAACATGTTGGCCAGAGGCGTGTGCTGCAGATGGAAACGCGAAACCTTGTCACCCGGATGATCAATCAGTCGCAATGCGGCCAGCAAAATATTGACCGCCGCAGAATCGGTTAGCGGGTTGCCGCCTTCTTCACTGGCCGCCACGCCCAGCAAGCCGAGTTCGAAAATCATCTCGGCAACGGCATCATTGGTGCGGACAAGCACTCCGATCGAGTGGTCCGGATGTTGCTCGGCCAATTGTTGCACGCGGCGAGCAGCCTCGGCCGCGTGCAGGTCCTTGCGACTGGTGTTTTCAAACGTGGCAAATCCGGGCAGTTCCGGCTTGGCCGTGGCGTGTGGCCGGTACTCAACCCACCATGATTCGAAAGCGGCACGTTGATCGTCCAGCTTCTCATGACGTTCCATGTTTTGAAAGATCGTGTTGACCGTATCGATCACCACGGGACTCGATCGATAACTGATGTCTCTTGTCTCGATGTCATCCAGATTGTCTTGCAGTTCATCGCGCACTTCGTCGAAGATCTGGGCCACCCCGCCACGCCAGCCATAAATCGCCTGCTTGATATCGCCGACACACAAAAACGAGCGATTGGGTGCGTCCGAACAGACGCGTTTGGCCAGCGGCTTGAGAACCTGCCATTGCCGGATCGAAGTGTCCTGAAACTCATCCAGCAAAAGATGGTCGATATTCTGGTCCAGTCGCCAGGCGAGTTTGCCCCATGACTGGCCGGAAAACAGCCGCCATGCCAGCCATGCGACATCGTCGAATTCCAGAATGCTGTGATCCGTTTTCAGTTTCCAGAATTCGTGATGGTAAGTTTTTAGAAAATCGTAAGCCCCCTGGGTCTGGGCCACCAGCAAATTGATGTTCAGCGCCACCGCATGCAATGCCAGTTTGCGCAGTGGCACGAAGACTTCGGGCGGCAGTTCACGCTTGCGAAATGAAGTCCTGTTTTTGGCAACGCTGCCGGAAATTCCCTTTTTGCGAAAGTTGTACCAGTCCCGTCGCGCGACCCGTTCAAGGTCTTCGGACAGTGTTCGCTTGAACGCGACCGTGCCCTCGACATCGGCGTTGCACAACTCGTCGTACAACAGGTCGATTTCCGCTTCCGGCAGCAACGGCATTTTCTGCAGCTGGTCCCAGGCATCCGTATGCTGCTCGTCGACGGTTTCGCGATAAATGTCGTAAAGATCGCCAACGGTTTGTCGCACCATATAGCTGATGCCGCGTTTCGCCTCGCCCTTGGCCAAATCATGCACGATGTTGATGGTGGCGCGGCGTGTAAGTGAGCGGCGGATGGCGCGATTGCGCAGGGAATTGATTTCGGATTCCTCGGCGATTTGCCAGTCGGGAGGCATGCCGATATCCAGACTGAACGAACGCGCGATCCTGGCAAAGAATGCATCCAGCGTTTCGACTTGCAGTGTGTTGAGGTTATGAACCAGTTCCTGAAGCAATTCGGCAAACCGCGCAGACGACGCGCCGGGTCGCTGCAGTTCCTCGGCGGTTTGTTCAGCGACCGCGGGATCTTTGGCGGCTTTGGCCAGTCGCAGCACGATGCGATCCAGAATTTCGCCGGCCGCCTTGCGGGTAAACGTAGTGGCGAGAATCGAACGGGCCGGCACACCATCGATCAACAGGCAGATGTAGCGGTTGGACAATTGAAAGGTCTTGCCCGTGCCGGCTGACGCCAGGATCATCGAGTTGCCGTGATGTAATGGAGTCATGGCAAGTCCTCCGCGTCCTCGGGTTCCCATTTCTCGAACACACCTGTTTGACAAATGCTGTCGACGTCGCTGCGGTACCGCGGCTTTTCCTTCGGCGGCCAGAACATTCCGGCGCGCACCCGACGCATGACTTCGCTGGCCACGGCATTGGCCGATTCCAGTTCCTTTTCGGTCCAGCCCGCCAGTTCCAGTACGGGTTGTTCGATGTCCTTGGCAATCAGGATCAGTCCCGTCTCGATCCGGTAGTCCCGGGGCAAATCGAAATTGCCCAGCAAGTGGTAATACAAAGGCAACTGCAAATCAGTCCAGCGTCCGTCGCGGGTCTGGTGGCGGTCGCGCGGTGACTGGCGTTTGTCGTCCGTCTTGTAATCGTAGACGCCGACGGTTTTCAGTTCGTCATTGATGTCGATGCGATCGATCTGACCGCGAACTTCAAACGGCTGTCCGTCGACCTCAAATTCGCACCGCGTCTTTTCCTTTTCCACCTGAAAGATCTTGTATCCCTGACGGCGATGTTCGGCTTGCCATTTGGCGAACTTGCGCAATCGGATGCGGGCCTGTTCCAGCTGGATTTGCACTGAAGGAACCGGTCGCCGCCCGTAACGGGCCATGGAAAACCGGTTCAGGCAGTCAATGATGTGCTTTTCAATGTCTTCTGCGTTGTCCGAGTGTTTCAATTCGGACTTGCCAAAATTTTCCACGACATCGTGAATCAGCTGGCCGAACTGGCGGCCATCCAGTTCATCCTGCTTGTCGTCCAGTCGCTCCAGTCCCAGCACCCGAGTCAGATAAAAACGGTAGGGACACTCGAGGTAGGCCTTGAAATCGGTGACACGCAGGCTGTTGATAGACGGCTCGTCGGCTGGCGGATGCGGGATCACAAACTGCTGTCTTTGTGGCCTCGTTGCCGGATCACCCACGCTCCAGTCCGTTGTGACTTCGCCGTCGCTGAACAGGCGGATGGCGCGGTCGGCCAGGTTTGCCGGATCACCGGTCATCAGCAGGCGGCTGGGCATCTGGGGCTGGCCGTCTTCGTCGCGACGGCCCACAACCAGTTCCACTCGATCACGTGATTTCAAAACCAGCGACAAGGCGTACGCATCACGGGCATAACGCCGGCGATTGTCCAGCAAACCCAGTTCGCTGCGCACTGAATTCGGCAGAAACAGATTGGAACTGGCCGAGGAAGGGATGTAGCCTTCGTTGAAATTGGTGACAACGGTAACGGGCGTATCTTCCCATGGCGTATCCAGCCAACCGGTCAGAGGCAGGGAATCAGAAACCGCCGGGTCCGCCACGAACTCGCCCGAACACAATTCCAGGGCCCACTCGATCGCGTCGGGACCGGGGACCTCCCCGGCCAGCAAGTGCCCCGATTCCTCCAGTTCAATCAGGCTGCGCACGATCGACTGGCAGGCGCGAATTGTACGGCGATGTTCCGGGTTGTTGCGATCGAGAACCGTCTTCAGGTAAATCGCGACCAACACCTTTTTCCAGGCAGCCGCCCATTGCTGCAGCGGTTTGCCAGCGCGGGCCACAACCGGCTGAATCAGTTCATAAATCTCGGCGTAGGCATTTTCCAGGTTGGCGTACAGGTCGTTGCCATGCCGATCCTTGCCGCCAAAGTACACGTTGTTGATATCGGTCGAGATGTAAAACGGCAATCGTGAGTTCTGGTAGTTGTCGAGTTCCTCCAGCCAGCGATGCGTTTCCGTTCGCTTGACCAGCCACGCGTACATATCCGGATGACGTACCAGCTTTGCAAAGCTCTCGAAGCGGTGGTCCTCAATCCACGTCGACAGCAATTCCAGCAACACAAACGGTCGGGTATTGCCGATGGACATGCCGCCGACATCGTGCGTCTTGACACCGGCCTCGGAAAGCGCCCGACCGATGTGGGAAATCAATCGCGGGTCCGGTACGCTGACCGCGATCTGGTCGACGCCGTATTGCCCGTCCAGCTGGTAGAGAATTGACGAGACGATTTTTGCCTGATCACCCGGCTGGTCGGCAACGCGAATGTCCTCGTCCGGGATTTCGATGTAGTAGTCCTCCCAGTTCTCAATCTTCAGGCAACCGAGGTCATCGAAGTGATCGGCGAGTATTTCATCGGCAAAGACGATGGCGGTTACCTTGTCGGCAACCTGCTCGAGGATTTCGCGGAACACTGGACTCAGATCGACAGTGCCGACCAGAAAGATATTGTGATCGGTGTGACATTCGCCGCGGTCGATGGCGACGAGGCGAGCCGTTTGGCGATCCCAGAGCTTTTCCCGATTCAGGATGTCGAGGTATTTTCGTTGCACTTTGTTGAGAGCTTCCCAGCGCCGTGGCTCGACAAACAGCTCCGACTGCCGTGCCGCTTCGAGGACCGTGTCAAAGGTCAACTTGTTGCCAGCCAGTTCCGTGTGCCAGACCGACAAAAGCTGGGCCAGCATTTTCCAGGCGATGGAGTCACTGGTCTCGGGCACCAGGCCACTGAACTGTTTCAAGTCCCGTTCGTCGACCGATCGCAACGCGTCCACCCACGCCAGAATCTGTACCAGTTGGCTGGCCAGCGGACGGGCCGGGCGGTACAGCAACTCGGGAAAGGCACCGATGGTGGTGATTTTCGGTGGTGTAAAAATCAGATCATGCTGTTCGCCATAGTCCATTAACAGCTCCAGCAGGCGGCGCTGGCTGCGTGAACTGGGCACGACGATGATCGAACCGGACATATCGAGCTGGCCGGCCGACGCGTGCTCGGCGCCCAGCCAGTCGGCGGCGGCAGGCAGCGGCAAATGGTGCCAGTCGATAAAGTTTCTTCGTGCAGTCGATTCAGCGATCGTGGAGGCCATCAATGAGCCGTGGAGAATTCAGCGAAGCGGTGGAAATCCCTTTTCAGTCCGTTGGGTGCGCTGCCATCCGTGCCATGTATTAGACGGCAGGGGATGGACACGTCTGGTCAGTGGCGCGAAACAGGCGGTCAGTTTCCGCCCTTGTCCGCCCTGCTCCCGGCGTGCCGGGGTTCTCCCCGGGGAGAAGGCAAATGCGGCAAGCAACCTGACTAATTAATTGCCAATTCTTGCCAATCGATGGGCTTTTGGGAATCCAGTCGCGGCAAATCGGGCGGCGTGGTGGACACGTATTTCTGGGCGGCTCCCGTATTAAACACGACGACTCGTTCGTGGGGCCGAATCCACCCCTCCCGGGTCAGTTGTTCGAGGGCTCCAATGCAGGCGGCTGTTTCGGGACAAATCGAGATTCCCTCGGCTTGCGTGGCCAGACGTTGCCAGTGATCCAGTTTTTCCTCGGACACGGCAATGGCCCGTCCGTTGCTTTCCCGTACGGCGTCCAGAATCATGAAATCGCCGACGGCCACCGGCACTCGTAATCCGCTGGCTTTTGTGGACGCGCCGACAAATGGTTCGGCAAATCGCTCACCGGCATCGAACGCGCGAACGATGGGGCAACAGCCGTCCGATTGCACGGACACCATCCGCGGCATGTTGTCATTGTCGTAGTGTCCGTCGAGCCAGCCGAGTTCGCGCAGTTCGTGAAAGGCTTTCCACATACCGATCAATCCGGTACCGCCTCCGGTGGGATAAAGGACTACGTCGGGCAGTTGCCAGTGAAGTTGTTCGGCCAGTTCCAGGCCCATCGTTTTTTTGCCTTCGATACGGTAGGGCTCCTTGAGCGTGCTGAGATCGAACCAGCCCATCGGCTCCTTGCCCTGTTTGACGATCGCGCCACAATCGTTGATCAGTCCGTCTACCAGAAAGACTTGTGCGCCGGCCCAGTCGCATTCCACCTGGTTAACAATCGGCGTGTCGTCGGGCATGAGGACCCAAGCTTCGATGCCGGCTCGCGCGGCGTAGGCGGCCGTGGCGCCTCCGGCGTTGCCAGCGGTAGGAATGGCCACTCGCTCGACGCCAAAATGTTTGGCCATTGTGATTGCCATCGACAAGCCGCGACTTTTGAAACTGCCGGTGGGCAACTGCGATTCATCCTTGACGAACAGATGATGCAGTCCGTATTGCTGCCCCAGCGTTTCGCAGTGCAGCAGTGGACTGAGCCCTTCGCCCAGCGAAACGGGCTCGATGTCGTAGCCGGTCGGCAACAGTTCATGGTAGCGATACATGGACACATCGCGCGCGGCCAGTTCATCCCGATCGATCTTGGAACGGATGGCATCCAGGTCGTAACGTACCCACAGTGGACGATCGGCGTGCATGGTTTGCAGCGTGTGGGCGTCCAGCCGGGTTCCGTCAATGGCCGATTCGAGATGAGAAACAAAACTGCCTTGAAATTCCATGTTGGCTTCGCAGGGTTGGCACAGTGCATTAGACTCAAAAATGCCGCGGGACTTTTCGCGGCCGGATGTTATTGTGCCGCAAACTGGAATGCCGGATCAATCAGCCATGGCCAAACTTTACTTTTATTATTCGGCGATGAACGCCGGCAAAAGCACGACGCTATTGCAAAGCGCCCACAACTATGAAGAACGTGGCATGAACGTGATGCTGTTCACGCCCCATATCGACGATCGCGAGGAGCCGGGCGTGATCTCGTCGAGAATCGGACTGCGGCGGCCCGCCATCGTCTTTGAAACCGGCGACGATCTGTTCGTGGCCGTGCGTGACCGGTTACAGGACGAGCTGGTGCATTGCGTGCTGGTAGACGAATCGCAGTTTTTGCAGCCAGCCCAGGTCCTGCAGCTGACCCTGGTGTGCGACCGCCTGGGGGTGCCGGTTTTGTGCTACGGAATTCGCACAGACTTTCGCGGCGAACCGTTTCCGGGCAGCAAGTACTTGCTGGCCTGGGCCGAGGAACTGGTGGAAATCAAAACCGTTTGTCGTTCGGGCAAGAAAGCCACGATGAACGCCCGGCTGGACGAAGACGGTAATCAGGTGATTACGGGCGAGCAGATCGACATCGGGCATCATTACATCGCGCTGAGTCGCAGCGAATTCAACTTGCCCGCCGTGTCACCAATCGATTACCGACCGCCCGAGTAATCTTTACCTTTATCTTTATGCTTGTCCTTGTCCGGGGCCCCTCCGTCGCGCTTACCTTGTTAGCGGCAGGGCGCAAGCCCTCCGGTATTGCGTGCAGGCTTGTGATGCGGCAGGTTAAAGGACCGGGCGGCTCGCGCCGCTCCGCTAGTACGGGATTACGACGGTGCATCCGGTCTTTTTAGCGGCAGGGCGCAAGCCCTCCGGTATTGCGTGCAGGCTTGTGATGCGGCAG
>CAMYKF010000033.1 GCA_947258905.1 uncultured Pirellulaceae bacterium
ATGATTTGGTTTCTGTCGACACGGTTTGGTTCTTTTTGTTGGCACAGAAATATTTGGCGTCCCCTCACCCTGAACCTCTCCCAAACGGAAAGGGTACTATTTGGCATCCAATTGCACAAAACGACCGTAGTTATAGTAGGCAGCGCAGGCGCCTTCGCCCGAGACCATCGTTGCGCCCAGAGGATTGCGTGGCGTACATTCTTTGCCAAACGCTTCGCATTCATTCGGCTTGATTGCCCCTTTGAGCACATCGCCCGCACGACACATGGTGGATTCACAAGTCTGGATGTCAGAAACGGTGAATTTGATTTCGGCATCGAACTGGCGGTAAGCCTCGGTCAAGCGCCAACCGCTATGGGGGATCACACCGATGCCGCGCCAACCTCGATCGGTGACCTCAAAGACTTCGTCGATCACCGCTTGCGCGGCGACGTTACCTTGCTCCGAAACGACACGAGGATAAGCGTTTTCGACGTAAGCCTCGCCGTTTTCCAGCTGACTCACGGTTCGCCGAATCCCTTCCAACAAATCGAGCGGTTCAAAACCGGTAACCACGATCGGCACTTTGTATTTTTCGCACAGGATCGGGTAGGCTGCAAAACCAGTCACGCAACAGACGTGCCCGGCCGCCAAAAACGCATTTACGCGATTGCCGGGCGAATTCATGATCGCTTCGATGGCCGGTGGTACGAGTACATGCGAGACCAACGCAGAAAAATTGCAAAGGTTCTGGTCACGGGCAACCTTGACTGCCATGGCGTTGGCGGGCGCTGTGGTTTCAAATCCAATGGCGAGGAACACTACTTCCTTCTCCGGGTTTTCGCGGGCAATCCTGACTGCATCCAGCGGCGAATAAACTACGCGGACGTCGCCCCCGTCTCCCTTGATCCTGAACAGATCATCCTGCGATCCGGGAACACGCAACATGTCGCCAAAGGAACAAAATATCACCTCGGGGCGACTCGCAATTGCCAGCGCCTTGTCGATCACTTCCAGCGGCGTGACACAAACCGGACAGCCGGGCCCGTGAATCATCTCGATTTGATCAGGCAGGATCTGGTCGATCCCGTTGCGGATGATGGAATGGGTTTGTCCGCCGCAGACTTCCATAATGGCCCACGGTTGAGAGATCAGTCGGGCGATTTCGTCGGCCAGCCGTATGGCCTTCTCGCCGTCTCGATATTCGGTCAGGTATTTCATGTTGTCAGGTTGGTTTTGGTTTGGTTTTGCCGCTCACCCTGACCCTCACCCCATGGGGGAGAGGGAACGTGGCTTGCTTACCCTAATCCTCTGCCCGCGGGGAAGAGGGAACATTGTGACTCTCGCGTGGGGAAGAGCGAACACTGTAACTTTCCTCGTAGTTGGTTTCGCGCAGCTCGTCCAGTTCTTCTTCCAGCAAACCAAGTTCATTGAACGTGCGGAGAGTCTCCTGGGCCGAGGCTTCGTCAATCTGGCTGATGGCAAAGCCCACGTGCACGATCGTGTAGTCGCCCACCTGAATCCCGGGCAGGTATGCCAGGCAAACGTCTTTGACGACGCCGCCAAAGTTGACCTTGCCCATCCGCGTGCCATTGTCCTCAAAGATCTGTTCAACTTGTCCGGGTACAGCCAGGCACATGATTATTCTCCATCAATTTCGTTGGCGTATTTGATGACCTGGTGACAATCCCAGATCATGACCCGGTTGTTGCCGGAGTCGGCGATGGCCAGTGCACCCTTGTGAAAACAAATCCCGTAAGGCCAGCACAACGACCGCTCATCGACTGATTGCCAACGATTCTCGCCGTTGGCCGCGAAGTCAATTTGTCCAATGACATCGAAGGCCGGGGTGAACCGGGATTCGGACAAGGGTAACCGCCACAGCAGTATCCGGTTATTGCCGGTGTCGGCGACAGCCAGCACGTTTTGGCAACAATCGACCGCATAGGGAAAACGCAGTCGACAGGCTCCCTGAGCGTTGTACGGTAATTCAAATGCCGTGGTGAAATCCTGCTGGCCGATGAGATTATCGGCAGGCCTGTCGACTCGCGGCTGTTCATTCCAGCCCAGTACCCGATGGTTTCCGGCGTCGGCCACGAATAACTCGTCACGGAAACCGGCGAAGTCATGCGGCCAGCGAAACGAATCAGCGGCTACCGGACCACCGCGATTCTCCTCGCCATCGGACTCCGAACGCTGACCCAGGACCACATCGGCCTGCTGGTCACATGCCGGAAATGCGTTCCAGATCAGAACTCGCCGGTTACCCGTATCTGCGACATATAGACGACCGTCGATCCAAGCGATCCCGTAGGGCCAATTCATGCTGCCGCTGTGTGGTTTGGCGCCGCGATTCACTTGCACGCTGCTCAAATCCGGCTGGCCGATCGCGTAATCGGGTGGAGTATCGGACGTCACAGGGATCTCATTCCAGACCAGTACCCGATGATGCCAGGCGTCGCCCACCACCAGCTTTCCATCAATCACAAGGATACCGGTTGGCAAATGCAGTCCGTTTTCGGGGCCACGACCTGCCGCAGCCGGTCCTTCTGATTCAAAATCAGCTTGTCCCAGAACCACATCGGCTGACGTGTGATCAGAAGCGGGAATTGAGTTCCAGATCAGCACACGGTGGTTTCCCGAATCGCAGACGATCAGTCGCTCGTGATCCATCCATACGCCGCGCGGAGCGTACATGGTTGCGTCGCCCGGTGTCGCGTCCGGCAGCGCCAAACCGAACGGCGATGCCGCACCGAGCCAGAGTTTGGGCGTGGCCAGCAACGGAGCATCACGGGCGTGCGAGGAATCATGCGCCGACAAGCCGCGTTTGGAAATGCTTACTGTGTGGATTTTCGAATTCGCCTTCGCGTCGGGAAGCATGTTTTCATTTATCCCGGTCTAACCCACACTCGATTGTCAGTGACACGCAGAGGGAACGGCTCCAGTTGGCATTGTGGTGCGGAAAAACACTCGCCGGATTCGCTGTCATACTGGAAGCCGTGCCAGGGACAAGTGATCGTGCCGTTTTCGGGGTCCAGTATTCCGCCATCCAGCGGCAGGCCCTGATGGGCACAGGCGTTTCGCCAGGCACGCAGTCCCTTTTTTGACTTGATCAAAAGGACTTTGTCCTCGCTGCATTCAAATGCGAAGGGCTTGCCGTCCTCAATTTCGGAAGTCAACGGGCCTTCGACCCAACCGTGGTCAGAACCATTGTCGGAAGTTTGCAATTGAACCAGCCCGCCAACCGCGGGCTCATCTGCCACGACTTCGACGCGTTCAATTTCCGGCACGTGTTCTTTTAACGATTCTTCAACAGTATTTCTTGACGTTACCGATGACATCGAACAGCCGTTGCAATTTCCGGACAGCCGGACGTAGACCGTTTTGTCCCTGACATCAACCAGACTCACATCGCCACCGTGCGATTGCATGTACGGTCTCACCATTTCAATCACGCGACTGACCTGCGTCAGCAGATCGGCGCGAACCAGTCCATGCATTGCGAACAAGGCATAGACGGAAGGTTCATCGACCAGGTTAAACAGCAGTGCTTTTCCGTGCGGGTCATTCTTCAGCGTTTTAACGATATGCGTCAGGCCGACCTTGTGAAATTCCTCGATCGCTGACTTCAGGGTCATGGCTTTCGCGCGGATCTCGGGATCGAGCAGCTGGACTTCAGCAATCGCCTTGTCGACTCGCTCAGCGAGTTGCTCGAGATTATCCACCGTGACCATCGGGGTACTGGTCCTGGCTGCCGGGGATTCCGTTGACATGTTCGACCCTTGCATTTAGACGGACTGATAACCCGAGTGCTGTTCAAGCGACTCGATGGTTTTTTGCAGGAGCAAATCGGCGAACAGCTGTTTGGCCAGCTTGCCTAGCGTGGATTCTACCGTACCGGCGGCGACTTCGCAGGTTTTTTGGCGGGCCAGGGCCTGCAACACAAAACAATAGCCGCCGGTGTTGTTCAACAGAAAGTCTTCAAACACGGCGTCAGTGAATTCGTTCAGCCAGACACCCTCGGCATTGGGGTCCGTGTTGATTTGGTCCAGTGCTTGCTCGACGCCGCGAAAGCGCTCTTCAAGCCTGGCGACAAATCGTTCCGTTGCCGTCTGCAGCAGAAATCCGAATTGTTGTTGTTGATAAAGTTCCATGGTTTTTGAGAAGTCGCGGTTGCTCTGATACTATAACTCTCCCCCAAAAGAAGAGGGGACATGTTCTTCGCTCCGATCCCCTGTCAATGCGTCAGGATGCTCGTTTGACTTGCCCATCGTTTCGTTAATCTGTTCAACCAGTTCTCGCGCGGCGTTGGCCTGTTCAATCATGTCGTACCAGTGAAACAGCTTGTATGCCTCCGCGAGTTTCTCCAGTGCGGGCTTGAAAATGCCCAGGTGAGCCAGTGCGTTGGACTGATTCAGCAATACCAGTGCATACTGCACCGGATCCCTCGCCCGAGTACGCACCTGCAGGACCTGTTCGTATGTTTCCACTGCCTGAATCAGGTTTTCCGCTGGATGCGACGAGGGTGCATATTGCAGCGCATTGGCAAGATTCATGCTGACGCTGGCCCACATTTCCGGATGTTCCTCGATTGTGTAAACGCGAAGGGCATGTCGAAACGACTGAACGGCAATCCCCGTGCGCAGCTGAAAACTGGATTCGGTCGATGGCATGGTCAGGTAAGCCAGGCCGAGGTTGTTTTGAACCTGGGCAAACAAGTCGGGATGCTGTTCTTCGTTAATGCCATGCTGCAGGGCTGACTGATAACAATTGACCGCCTGCAGGAGTGTGCCACGTTGACCGTTGGCAGCGTTTTGCAGCAGCATGCCGGTTTTCATGTACAACTCGGGCAACAACATCGGCAGACGACAATCGCCCGCCAGGCGAATGGCTTCCTGATAATCCTGAATGGCCAGTGCAGGAGGGCAGTCTGGCGTGGTCGAATACAAGTCGGCGGCCTGCGACAATAGCATCGCGGCCAACACCGGCGAACTGGATTTGGCCGCGCTTGCTGCCTGCCGGAGTTTTGTCAGGGCGTTGTGCACGTCACCCTGTTCAACATCGGCTGCCGCGGATACTGCCAGACAATGCGCCAGCAACTCTCCATCAACCGGGAATTTTTCTTCGGCGCGATTAACGATTCCGGCAGACCAGGCCGCGGCAATCAACAGCTGTCTCAAGTCAGCGGATTGAATGAGCTTGCTTGCCGCCTGATACGAATCTTTCGTTGGCGACAGAGCAAAGGCATTGCAGGCATCAATTTCATTGCAGCCGGGACCGTGTTGCACCAGTCTCAACGCGACATCGACCTTGCCAAGTGCCGCTTCCCGGAAAAATTCCCACGCAGGCGGCAGTTCGATCGACAAGTCACCCTGCATAATCGATTCGAGTGCCGGCTGCCAGCACGCATCCACTTCTGGCAACAGCAAGTTGGCCGCCGGGAAAGGATAAATGCCCAGCGGTTGTGGTCGCAGTTCGATCATGATTGTTGATGCAGTGGTTGAATTGGGTCCGCGGGCGTTGCAGTTAAAACCCGGTCGGTGGGCGAATCTGCTTGTTGGCAGAACGCTGGTACCACGACGCGGCTACAAATGCTTCCGATTCGGTGGAAAAATCATTGATTCGTTTCCAGTTGTTGGTCACAGGGTGTCCTTCGTTATCCGGCTCCCAGGTTTGGACATTCAGGTAAACCACCCAGCGTCCGTTCTCGTTTTCGACACGAGTGATCGCTTCCAATGGAACGAAATTTTCGTCATGGTCACCGGGTTCCATGACTTATTCCCTCAACTTTGTGTTCAGCTTGACCCGCAATCCGCCGATTGAATCATCCCATAAAGCTGTGAAGTGGCCTGCGGGAATCGCGAACTCGAAGACTTCTGAAATCAACAGGCTGCGATCACCTTGTGCGTTTCGCTGCTTCAGCATCAAACCGCCGGCGGCTGCTCCCCGGGTCGGCAGCAATACCAGCCCGTCATCCTGCCACAAAGCCAACAAGGTATCCTCGGGGAAAAAGTGCTCGGCGTCCTCCTGGCTGATTCGCATGTAGCCATCGGCTGACAAGTCAAAGCCCAGCGAAGCCCTGATCGGTCGGGGGATGGCAGCATTCATGCAAAGATTCTAAAGCCTGTCGTTGATCACTTCAAAAATTTTGTCAGCCAATCGGTCGATCGCCGAATCGACGACGGGAGAAAGTGCCTGACCCATGTTAAAGTTGGCACCTTCCACCAGGTATACAGTGATCTTGTCCGGGTAATCGTCTTTCAACAGCCAGCGTCCAAAGGCGATGGCGTGGTCCCAGCGGAAGGAATGCAGATTGATTCCTTCCACCGGAGGCAATTGTTCGACCTCATCGCCTGGCACTTCAAACAATGTCCCCGGCTTACTCCCCGATTGACAGGCATCCACCAGAATCACATGGGGAACGCGGCGCATTTGAAACGCGACATCCATGCCACCAGTGCCTCCGTCGGCGCAGTGTACGCCCCCGGGCAATCCCCGTTCCCACAATCTGCGTATCAGAACAGGCCCGGTCGCGTCGTCGCCTCGAAGCAGATTACCGCAGCCGATGATTAACGTGTCGATGCCGCTAATTAACGGTTGGGAGGGGTCGAATGAATCCTGTTCCCTTTCTCCTCCGGGGAGAGGGTCAGGGTGAGGGGCAGATAGTTCCCTCTCCCCCGTGGGGAGAGGGTCAGGGTGAGGGGGTAATTGTCCACCAACTGAATGCCCCTCCAACAAACCCAGCTTCTTTTCCAAGGCAACGACAATCGCTTCTACGTCCTCCATCACATCATCGTTGTCAAACCTGAAAACCTGATAGCCCTGACGCTCAAGCCATTGCTGCCTTTGCGAATCCTGTCCGTCGACATAGTCGTGGTAGCCCCCATCGATTTCGATGACCAGTTTTTGTTCGGGACAGGCGAAGTCAACAATCCACGGGCCAATGGAAAACTGTCGACGAAACTTCAGGCCGTGAAACTGCCGATTGCGGAGTACTCCCCACAACAGTTGTTCAGGTGGCGTTGCGCATTTCCGTAGCTGGCGACGTCGAGCGAGTTGGGTTTTTTCGTCAACCATGGTGCCCACTCGCTCTAATCATCTCAAAGGGGGAAGA
>CAMYKF010000034.1 GCA_947258905.1 uncultured Pirellulaceae bacterium
GGCTTGCCGATGTGTAGATACCAATGCCCGGGGGGAGGGTCAGGGGCTGAGGTATTCCAGCAAATGAAAACTTGCCACTAAATTCCGCGAAGAGCCCCCCCAAGGGGAGAGGTGCCGGAATGAACCTCTCCCCTTGGGGTAGAGGTCGCCGCCTTGCGGCGGGTGAGGGGAAAAGCGGGAAAGCGGGTATAGCGGACTGCCCCAGCAAGGAATTGGCGTCGACTGGAGAGTCATCGTACGGCGAGATTCACGGGCGATTAATCAGGCTGAGGTCGTGTCTCCATCAGCATCGGCCCCGGCTTCGTCATCCCTGACCAGGCGGCTCCATTGCCACTCGTCGCTGCTCCACACCACGGCCATCATTACAAATAGAACTACCAGCGTGGCAAAGCGAATCGGGTGCACCAATGGCAACCGGCGGGGCAGGTTGAGACGTTGAATCAAGGCGGGCCGGGGAATGGGAACCTGCTGCCAGCGTTTTCCGTTGTGCCGCCATTCCAGCGATGTCTCGTCCTGGGCCATTGAGGGCGCGCGATACACTGCAAAGCCGGCACGAACACGTGACGAAGCCGCCCGGTCCTGGTTGCCGGGGCAGGGGGACGCAACAAACCCGAACGACAGAATCATCAGGCAAGTCACTAAAACACAAACGATCAAGCGGGACATATCGGTTGACAAGGACGAAAGGATGAATGCTTGTTTGCCCGTCTGCTATTGCAAACAACGCGCCCGCGGCATTTCACAGAGCTGGATGGTCCGGTTGCAGCGAATAGGCGGATTGTCAGGCAGTCAGTCACGTTGTGTTGCCGCGACCTTGGTGACAAACCGCATCAGCCAGTTAATCGCACGTGGGCTTTTGAAAACGTGCCGGGGCATCCGATGAAGAGAGCAGCGGCGGGTCTCAACTTTACACGAACATGAGTGCACACACGGGAAGCCTGAAACGACGACTGATCAGGGAAGCCGAGGGATTTCTGGAACTGGCGACTCTGTTCGAGGATCGCTATTCGCTGGAGCCCGAGGACAAAACGGGACTCGCCGACCGGTGTCTGGAAACTCTTTCACGAATCACCGAGCCCGGCTCGCGACTCTCCCAGGTCCGGTATCTGGAAGGTCAGGCCCACCGCCTGGCTGCCCGTTATCCCCAGGCCATTGAGTCGCTGGAAGAAGCCTGGGATCTGGACACTTCCAACGCCCATACCTGTCTCGCAATGGCATGGTGCTACAAACGCATGGACCAACTGGAAAGTGCGGTCGAAGCCATGAAAGATGCGTTGGAGATCGATCCTGAGAGCGGCATCGCGCATTACAACCTGGCGTGTTATCTGGCCCTGCTGCAGCAAGCCAAACCGGCGCTCGATCATCTGTCAGCCGCCATCGAAATCGATCCCGCCTTTCGCTTGCTGGCCATCGACGAAACCGACTTCGATCCGATTCGCAGTGATCCGGAGTTCCGCTCGCTGGCCACCCTCGAGATCTAGACATTTCTTTGTCCTTGTCCTCGACCCTCGAACTGCTGATTGGACAAGGACAATCACAAGGATTCGCGCGGCCGGAACGCAAAATGAACGATCATTCCCTGCCACCTGAATTCGTTTCCCGTCTGCAGCAGATCATTGAACCGCAAAATCTTGCTTCGGTTCTGGAGAGTTTTCACGCCCCCAAACACACCAGCTTTCGCGTCAACACGCTCAAGGCCCGGTCGTCCGACATGATTCCGCGACTCAGGACGACGGGCCTCGATGCGGAACCGGTTGCCTGGTGTGAAGAAGCATTTGTCGTTTCGGCCGCCCAGCGCTCACTGCTCACGCATTCACCGCGAATCGACACTGGCGACATCTACATTCAAGGACTGTCCAGCATCCTCGCCGTGACACTGCTGGACGTGCAACCGGAACAAACGAATCTGGACCTGGCAGCAGCGCCCGGTGGCAAGGCGTCACATATTGCGGCACTCATGCACAACCAGGGAAAACTGTCGGTGGTCGAGCCGATTCGCAAACGCATGTACCGTCTGGCCGATACCCTGAAACGGCTCGGTGTGACCAACGCCAAAACCTACTTGATGGATGGTCGCAAGGTCGGTGGCAAGGTACCGGGGCGTTTTGACCGCGTCCTGCTGGATGCCCCTTGCAGCAGTGAGTCGCGTATTCGCGGTGATGAATCCGGGTCCTGGAAATACTGGAGCGAGCGCAAGATTCGCGAACAGTCGCGCAAGCAGTCGGGCCTGATTCGATCGGGATTCGAGGCGCTCAGACCGGGCGGCATCCTGCTGTACTGCACGTGCAGTTTTGCTCCCGAGGAAAACGAAGCCATCGTGGTCCGTTTGCTGGATGAGTATCCGGATCAGGCCCGGTTGATGCCGCTGGATCTGCCCATCAAGAACTGGCAAGCCGGCTTGCAAAAGTTCGGCACGCAGGAATTCCCGGGCGAACTCGAACAAACCCGTCGCATTCTGCCTGACTCGAACTTTGATGGTTTCTTTTTGGCGAAGGTGACAAAGGTATGACCCGGTAGCGGTGGCTTCCAGCCGCCGACTGCGTCTATCCGGCGGCTGGAAGCGCTGGAAGCCACTGCTACGGGATTTTTTCCCGTGAATCCCCGCCAGAACTGGCCTAAAATCAAATTCTCAAAAAATCCGGCCGGCCTGTGTCACATCCTGTGGCGGCAGCTGTATTGGTCCTGAATGCAACGATCAGGATCACATGCCAGGGCCAGCTTCCATGAAATCACCGATTGCGAATCCCGCTACCGGGCAGCCGCACACCTACGTGGACAATCCTGACAAACAGCCGACCCAAGCCCCCGAGGCGGGCACTGCGCCCCTGCATTCGCCCGATCAGGAAACGGAAGTCGCTGCGCGCGATGTCACGCTGGGTGAAACGTCCCTGCCGCAGATCGAAGGCTATGAGATTCAGGGAGTCCTTGGGCGCGGCGGCATGGGGATCGTGTACCGGGCCACCGATCGCCGGCTGGGCCGCGCGGTTGCGCTCAAGACCATTCACCTGACCAGGAACACGCCGCAAAACCGTCAGCGTTTTGAAACCGAAGCCCGTTCACTCGCTCACATCCAGCATCCCGGTGTGGCCCAGATTTACGAAGTGGGCCAATCCGGAAACACGCCGTACCTGGCCATGCAACTGGTGCCGGGCCCCAGTCTCGACGTCTACACCGATGGCCAGCCTCTGGAGCCGGAGGTCGCGGCGCGGATCGTCATGAATCTGGCGCAAACGTTGCACAGCTGCCACGAGCAGGGCATCATTCATCGCGATCTCAAGCCCGGCAACGTACTGATTCCCGATGTCGAACATCCCAAAGTCACCGACTTTGGCCTCGCCAAGTTACTCGACAGCGAACACAACATCACGCAAACCGGCGACGTCATGGGCACACCCGGCTATATGGCCCCCGAACAGGCCAGCGGTGTGGTGCGCAACATCGGCCCCTCGGTCGACATTTACGGATTGGGTGCGATTTTATACGACCTGGTTACCGGCCATCCGCCATTCTCGTCGCCCGATCCCGTGCAAACGATGATGAAGGTGCTGACCGATCCGCCGGTGCCACCGCGTGTGCTGCAGCCGCGTTTGCCGGTCGATCTGGAAACGATCATCCTCAAGTGCCTGGAGAAAAAGAAAGCCCATCGATATCAAACGGCCGCTGAACTGGCCGAAGATCTGCAGCGGTTTCTTGGCGGCCAGCCCATCTCGGCCCGGCCCACGCCGTTTTATCGCAAGGCGGCCATGTGGGTCACGCGTCATCCGGTACTGTCGACCGGCATGGCCCTGCTGGCTCTGCTGGTTGCCGGAGTCATCGGCGGAATCTCATATCACAATTTCCAGTTGCAGACCGCCCTGGATCGCTCCGAGCGGATCATCAAGGAAGCACGCAAGATGAACCAGTGGCTGCTGAACGACTTCTGTCGCACGCTGAACAGCAGCAAGGGGATCACGTACGTCCAGAGCCGGCTGGTCAATCGTACCCAGGCGTACATGGATTCACTGGTCAATGAAGCCAGCGATGACGAGGAACTGAAAATCGAATTGGCCGAGGCTTTCTTGCAACTGGCCAATCTGCAGGGCCAGCCGGATTACTCCAGTCTCGGCGAATTCGAAAACGCGCAGCTCAATCTGGGCCGTGCCGAACAAATGATCCAGTCGCTGGCTGATCCGGACAGCATCGATGCCCGTCGCGTGCTGTTTGCCACGAACCTGCACCGCGGCGCGTTTGCCCGCGCCGACGATGACTTCAACAAGGCTCGTGAGCACGCCGACAAGGCCCGTGAATTGCTGGCGCAAATGAAAGACTCGATTTCGGACGAGCACTACATGGGCCACACCGTGGAACTGGAGACGTTTGAGTTCACGCTGGCCAATTCGCTCGGTCAGGATGACGTGGCCGAAGCGGCACTGGATCAGTTGAAGGAGGTCAGCGACCGCATTCAGGCGCTGCCGGACAGTGAGCCCCGCGTGAAGGCCATGGCGCTGATGATGTGGCTGCGCCATCGCTCGTTGTGGATGGAGCAAAAGAAACTCTACGACGAATCGGTTGAGGAACTGGAAACCGGTCGCGAGCAACTCGTGTCGATTCTCCAGCAGACCGAAATGTTGATCGACGACCGCACCATGCTGGCCAATATTGATACAGATCTGGCCAACGCCTGGTACCGCCGCGAACGCATGGATGAAGCCCTTGAGAAATACCAGTCAGCTCTGGCCACCTGGCAGGAGTTGTATGACCGGGATCGCGAAAATCATATTGCCATGGGCAACATGGGTTACCAATGGCATTCGATTGGTGACGTCTACAACTTCCTGGCTCCCATTCCGCCGAATGCCGACAACCCCATGATGTCATTTGACGAGGAAAAGCTGGCCCAGGCCGAAGCGGCTTACGAAAATGCAAAAAAATATTTCCTGATGGCCATCGAACAGGCCGACGACAACAAAACCTACTCGGCCGACTACCTGTACCTGCACGATTCGCTGGCTCGCCTGTACGTGTACCGGGGCCGTACGACGCCTACCACCGCGCTCACCAGTCCTGGCAAGACAGTATTGAGTACATTTCCAGGACGTTGGAGGACGGCGTGCAGCCTGAAGCCACCCAAACCCAGTTGGCGACCGCCCGCGAATCGCTTGAGGAACTGGAAACCACTCATAAAAAGGTCATGGAACTGTACGGCGTCGAGGATTTCTAGCGTGGTCGCGTGTCACTCGGCTTTCGCGCGATTACTGAACCAGCACCGGTGACGTATAGGCGTTTTCGATAATGTCGCCGGTCTCGTCGAGGCGTGCATGGGCTCGCAAGTCACCGTCGTACAGATAGGCCTTCTGAACATCCAGCCACGTTTTGTTGTTTCCCTGCCAGTTCGAGTCGACGACTTTCACGACGCCCCAGCCGACGATGTGGAAGTTCAGATTGCCACCTCCGGCGGAATTGGTCGTGTCGAAAATGGGAACCAGTTTGGTGTCGCCGTGGGCGTTTCTCACCGCGGTTTTCAGACCCGATGAAAGTCCAGTATCCCCGTTGAGCCACATGCTGTGCTGGCTGTCGATTTGTTCGTTGCTGGTGATGGTGCCATCGGAAGACAGGGCGTCCAGGTCCTCCTGCCGCAAACCATTGTTGATTTGATCGACCAGTTCCGAGGTGCTGTTGGAAGAATGGCCGATATCAAGGGTGCCCCAGTTTCCCGGAATTTGCGAACCATCTTCGTCAAACATGCGACCGTCACCGTAGATGGAAAACTCGTCTCCTGGTTGTTTGCTTTCCCAAACGCCGGAGGGGATGGAAAATGGCAGAATGTCGGCGCCATCGTGGAGGTATCGGGCCTTTTGCAGCACTGCCGTAGCGGTAGCCGTGATCCCCTGCTGATCAATCCCCAGTACGCGGGCAAAGTACAGCGAGACCGACGAATTGGCCAGATCATCCCGACGCAGTGTAATCTGAACCGTGTCAAAGATGCCGGTATTCAATATGTCGACTGAATCGTAAATCGTTGCCGGATCATATCGACCAATGACGACATCCGATGTTTGCACGGTCATGCCAGGCAGATTGGCGTCCACATACTGATTGATCGTGGCGTACACAGCACCGAGATTCTGCGTTCCATCGGCCTCGGGAACCAGATCGCGCACCGCTGCCAGTGCCGCCTGATCGGCTGCGCGTTGCAGATCTGTGCGCACGTGCAGCAGGTGCCCATAGTCAACCGCCAGGGCCAGCAGACCCAGTAGCGGAATAAACAAAAAGACAAAGAGTACCGCCACGGCGCCGCGGCGATTGCACTTGTGAGTCGATGGCGTTGACATTTTAAACCTCACAGGATTTGGGGTAACGGCGGTAACCAGACTGATGGTTGGTTATTCACGGCGTGCGACAGTGACTCTGGTGTTGGTGTTGCCGCTCCAGTACCGGGAGCCATTAATCCAGCGGACTGCCGAGTAATCGAAAGTCACATCTACGGACAGTGGGTCACCGGAAGTCACCGCGGTCAGGTCGCCATTGGGAACGACCGTTCCATCGGCACGTCGCACGACCACGGTTGTGGCATCTTCGATGGTCGATTCCGGCACGTGTTCAAAGGCGTCTTTGAACAGTTGCAGGACACCGGCTTCGACCTCGCTTGCCAACTCGTGTCTGTCCTGTGCAGCGAGCCGCGCTCCTTCGCGGGAAGCGTTGGTCAGGGTTTGTGAAAAGTTGACATATTGTGCGAAGTCAATTCCGCCGATGGCGGTCAGCACAAGCACCGGCAGGACAATGGCCGTTTCCACAACGGCGGCGCCATGTTGTCGGGTGCGGCAGTATTTGCGGGTAGTATTCATGAAGATCCAGTTATCTGACGAGTTGGTGGATTTGCATCAGCAGTCAGGGCTGCCGTGTTCATTCGCGTTGCATCGTTACCCTTCCACGGATTTTGGCACCGGCCAGAAACATCGGCGGCAACCAGGAAACATCAGCGCAATCGACCTCGATGGACGTGGATATTGGTGTGCCGTCCGCCGGCGGATTGTCAAATGCGGGAGAAATCGAGATGCGTAGCGTATTGGTGTCCGCGAATTCAGTCACTACGCCGCGCAGATAGCTGCGAGCCACCGACGCGGCTTCCTGATGCGACTCGGTCGTCACCAGGACAGCCGTTCGGCATCCTTCACGGGCCGCATTGGTCAGCGCCTGCTTGACCATCATCATGCGAAAAAATTCAAACGCACCAAAAGCCAGAAACAGGATGAAAGGAGAGACAAACGCGAGTTCCACAACCGCCGCTCCACGCCTCGGGGAGCGATTCCCCGGGACACGGTGTCGGCCGGCAGCAATGGATCTCGATTGCTTGCCTGATGGATGTCCGGTCATATGGTGAGCTCCCTTTGCCGGGCATGGCACGGCATTCAGTGGTTCCAGGCGGCCTGGCGATCTCCGTGAGACCCATGGCTTTGCGTCCCGACCTCGCGATCGGTTTGCCTTTGTCAGGAACTCCCGGGAGAGCTCCCGCAATTCGGTTTTTGTGATGCCGGGGCCGTCAATTCACGGCCACCGGCTGCGTTTTCATACTTCCTGTTTCCTTATCCGTCGTCTCGTTATCAGTAGTGCCATCCGGCACCCTGTCGTCCTGCAGTAATCGTTCGCGAATGCAGTTGAAGTTGGCACTCAGGTCCTGCGACCAGTCACCGGATCGAAATTGCAGACGTTCCACTGCCTGGCCATCGGCCATTCGGTCGAACTGTTTGCGAAAACGGTACCATGGACCCGCGAAACGGTTGCTGAAGATCAGCAGATCCAGCAGGGCAATCGGCAATACCAGCAGGGAAGCGACGCAGGCGGGCAGAAGATAACTCCACAAGGAAACACCCGTTCCGCCCCCCAGAACGTCAAGCGCAAATGCAGTCAGCACCAGCATGGCCTGACACGTCAGCCAGTAAAAGGTAACACGCAAACACAACCCGCCCTGTATCTTCCAGTCGGCAAAGACACGCTTGCGTCTGTGCGCTTTGGTCATACTACCAGTCTCCAGATAAAGGTTGAAAGGTGACGTGGCGTCTGTCGAAGCCCAATTGAAAGGTATTTCAATAATTCACATTTGGCATCAAAATAAATCGGCGGGCAGGTGAAAATGGGCTTTTGCACAAAATGCTACTCCGATGAAATTTTGCAACGCCAACCGGCGCGAGTTGCGGAAAAGCCACGAAATCGCAGCCAGCCCGTTGCCCCTGTCACCTGTTTTTGCATCGCTATCTATCGGCGGAAACACCGTATCGCGACATGCCGGGACAGGTCAGTTAGAATCACGCATTTCCAGCCGCCCTGCCCAGTGAGTACTCATGAGTCATACAGCAGCCCTGTTCCTTTTGCTCGCCACCATTGTGATCATCGGCACTTCAAGCCCACTCAAGGCTCAGGATTGGACCTCGATTCGGGGCAATGATGGCCGGGGGTCGGCCAATCCGGGCGGCATCCTTTCGCAAACTTCCAACGTCGAACTGAAAGTCCGCTGGAAGAAGGAACTGGGTAGCGGTTACTCCAGCGTCGTCGTAGCCGGCGATCACGTGATCGCAGCGTTTACCGATAACAAGAACGACAACATCGCCAGTCTGGACCGCGACACCGGTGCGACTCGCTGGCAAACGTCCATCGGACCGCACTCCCGCGGTGAAAATGGCTCTTTTGACGGGCCCATCGCTACACCGCTGGTTCACGACGATCACGTTTACGCGTTGGACCCCGGCGGCAAACTGGTTTGTCTTGAGTTGGCAAACGGCCACGAGGTCTGGTCGGTGCACCTGGTCGATGATCTGGAATCGGCAAAGCCGCTGTACGGATTTGCCACTTCGCCCATCGCAGTCGGCGATACGCTGGTCGTGCAGACGGGCGTCAAGGAGAAATCGCTGGCTGGCTTCGATGCCAAAACGGGAGAAGTCAAATGGGCGGTCAGCAATGACGCCATCAATTCACAGACTCCGGTCGCCATGAACTTTTTTGGCACCGATATCGTGCTGGCCGCTGGCGGCAAGAAACTGACCGGTGTCGATCCGGCCAACGGCAATGTGCTGTTTGAATACGAGCACGGCGGTGGCAATGCCGCAGCCGTTGTACCGGTGCCCATCAACGACAACCGCGTCGTCCTGACACTGGATGATACTTTCTCCAAAGCGGTTTCCCTGCGACCGGGAGACGAAAACAAAATCGAAGTCTCCGAGGAATGGCAGGACCGGTCGATAAAGAACACTTACAACGTCCCGGCCCTGACGGGCGGCCATCTGTTTGCCTACTCGACGCGCATCCTTACTGCGGTTGATCCAGACACGGGACGCGCCGTATGGAAAAGCCGCGAGCCGGGTGACGGATTCCTGATCGCCATCGATGGACACGCAATTATCAACACCAAGGCGGGCGGATTGCATGTAGCGCGAGCCACGGGTGATGGCTATCAGGAAGTCGCCGCCATCCCCGACCTGTTCTCGGATCGTGTCTGGTCCATCCCGGCCTACAGCGACAATGCGATCTACCTGCGCAGCCTTGGCGAGGTCGCTTGCGTAGATATCGTATCGACGGAATCGACTCTGGCTGCCGGATCCGACCAGCCGTTACCGATGGGCGCCAGTTTCTCGCAGTTCATTGCCAGTGTGCATGAAGCTTCTGAATCAGACCGCAAATCCGTACTCGTTGACCGATGGCTCGACGGTTTGGAGTCCACGCCGTGGATCGAGGACCAAATCGTGCATTTTGTTTATCGCGGCCCCGGACAAGATGTAGCCGTAGCCAGCGACATCTTTGGTGCTCGTCAGGAACAACCCATGCGTCGTGTCGAAGGCACCGATCTGTTTATTTACACGGCACCCCTGGAATCAGACCAACGCGCCAACTACATGTTCCTGGTTGATTACCAGCCGCAAACGGATTCGCGTAACCCGCGCACCACCACCAGCAGTGTCTACGCGGGTGAGATGGAATTCGCAGTGCGACTGCCAGATTCCGATCCGCTGGAGATGTCCTGGTTTGGCATGCCCGAGTGGCAGGAACCAGATTACCTGCAAACCATGCCGAAAGAACTGATCCTTGCAGGCCAGTTGACCACGCACACGGTTGAGACTGAGGCCATGGAGGACGGCCTGGAAGTCAAAGTCTACTTGCCGCCCCAATACGCAGCGGATGAGACGACACGCTTTCGCAGTGTATTTATCTTTGGAGGTCCTGCTGCCCAACAGGACGGAAAGCTGCCCAGAGCGGTCGATAACCTGTTTTCCATTTCAAATGTCGAGCCCGCCATCCTGGTGTTTGTAGACCTGCCCCCAATGCCGGGAGCCGACCAGATACTCGTCAGCGACCTGATTCCCTCGCTCGATGCCGATTTTCGAACCGTTTCCAGTCGAGAAGGACGCAGCGTCGCGGGATTTGGATTCGCCGCCGGGCCGGCCGCAGGTCTTCTCGTGCAGCATCCCGACAAGTTCAGTGGAGCAGCATTGTATTCGCCATTAATGTTCGGACCACAAGTTGCGATGATCCAACAAGGTTTGGCCGACATCAGCGAACCGACCGGGGTTTACATCGAATGGGGCCGCTTCGACCTGTTCAATCCGCATGAGAACTGGGACGTCCGCAACATGTCCAGCGATCTGCTCGAACAATGCGAGGCCAACGAAAACCTGAGTGTCAGTGGCGGGATGGTCAACGATTCCACTGACTGGGCCAGCTGGCGTAATCGCTACCGCGAAATGTTGAGTGTGGGCGGCGAGTAGATCCGGTGACCAGCGTCACCACTAACGTGTCAAAAACATGAATCACATCTTTTGCGTTGTTTGTTTGCTGCTCTTCAGCCCGTCTCATGACGGCCCTTTCTTCGCCAGCGGCATCAAGGTAGGCGAATCTACACAGACGACCGCCATCGTCCAGGTGCGTCTTACCGAAAATGAATCTGCCGATTTCTCGCGGTTGCCGATCTTCACCGAAGGCTTGCCCGTTGGTGAGCAGTCGGCGATCGAGATGCCCGATGATGTAGTGCCGGGGATGGCCGGTCAGGTTCAAATGGAATACTGGATCGATGGTGACGAGTCTTCACGTCGCTCGACCAACCGGGTGCAGGTAAACGAAACAACCGATTTCACACATCAGTTTCGATTGACCGATCTGCAGCCCGGCAGCCAGTACCGGTTTCAGGTGAATGCTCGAGCATCTGCCGACGCTGCTGACACGGCTTCCATCACCGGTTCCTTGCGTACCGCACCCCAGGCCAGCGTATCAGCACCGGTGACGTTCATCGTGACGACCTGCCAGGCGGTCCGCAGTGTGGATGCAGGCCGGGACGGGCATGTTGCCTATCAGCAAATGCTGGAATTCGAGCCCGACTTCTTTGTTCACACCGGTGACATTGTGTATTACGACAAGGTGCCTTTGGCGCGCTCGGCCAGTCAGGCCCGCGCCAAATGGCACTTGATGTTTGCCTACGGCCACCAGCGAAACTTTCATCGCTTTGTCACTTCGTACTTTATGAAAGACGATCACGACACGTTGAAAAACGATTGCTGGCCGGGGCAGCGCTACGGCGATTTGACGTTTGAACAGGGATGCGAGATCTTCCGCCAGCAGGTTTGCATGGGCGATTCGACTTATCGCACGATTCGCTGGGGTCGCGACGTGCAGATCTGGTTAACGGAAAACCGTGACTTCCGTTCCTCCAACCGCGACCCCGACGGGCCCGACAAGACGATTCTCGGACAACCGCAAAAGGACTGGTTGTTGCGAACCGTGACGGAGTCCGACGCGACGTTCAAATTCATTATCAGTCCCGGTCCGATCGTCGGTCCCGACAAACGTGGCAAGGCCGACAATCATTCCAACGCAGCCTTTGCGCACGAAGGCCAGCAGTTGCGAGACTTCATCGCCACTCAGCCCAACACTTACATCATCTGCGGCGACCGGCACTGGCAATACCACTCGGTCCACCCCACCGGCATCGAGGAATTTTCCTGCGGAGCCCTGGTCGATGCGAACAGTCGTTTCATCGCTACTTCAGCGACAAGGGCGGCTTCTTGGTGGTGTCAGTCGAAGGCGATCAGGCGACCGCTCAATGGGTTCACTCTGGCGAAATCAATGACGCAACCGGATTGCCTCGGGTATTGCACACCGAACGGTTTGTGGCCAGACGTTAACGGATTGCCCGCGAATGATTCCTTGTCTTGTCATTGTCCTTGTCAGTCAGCAGCGGCCGGGCAAGAGTAAGGCACAAATTGAGAAACTGCTTTTCCTATCGGCCGGTTCGCGCAGGCACGTCTTTTTCATCCTCGATCTCTCCGACCAGTTCTTCCAGGACATCTTCCAGAGTCACCAGGCCCACGGTGGTTTGATTGTCTCGTACGATTGCCAGGTGGATGTGCTTGTCGCGAAACAGAAGCAGCAATTCATCGGATCGCAGGTTGGCGGGGACGGTCAGGCTCGGGCGACAAACGGTCGTCACGCATTCGTCCTCATTTCCTTCCGCCACGGCCTGCAAAATATCCCGGCTCAATACCAGGCCGACCACATCGTCGCTTGATGTGCCAAAAACCGGATAGCGTGAAAAAGCGTGCTGAAAGACACGAGTCGAGGCATCCCGGATCGTGTCCGTGCTGTTGACGGCGATGACATTTTTCAGCGGCGTCATGATGTCCCGGGCTGACAGGTCGTTAAGCAGAAAGGCTCTGCGTACAAGCTGCCTTTCATCGCTTTCAATATAACCCTTGCGGCGACCGATAGAGGCCAGCGTACGAATCTGAACCTCGGTACCGATGCGTCGCTCGCCTTTGGTGAACAGTTTGGATATCCATTCGAGCGCGAAGACCAGCGGATACATCAGCAGGATCAACACGCGAATAACGGGAGCCGACCAGCGGCTTAACACGGGGGCGTAGTGGCTGCCGATCGATTTCGGAATGATTTCCGAAAAAACGATCGTCCCCAGCGTGAGCACGATCACCACGATGCCGATGGAGGCGTCACCATACAACTGGATTGCCTGGCGGCCAGTCATAATCGGCCCCAGAATATTGATGGTATTCGTAAAGATGACGATGACGACCAGTGCCTGCGTCATGTGACTGGTGATTTTTTTCAGCGCGTCGGAACCCCACGCTCCCCGCAATCGCATCTCTTCAACTTCAATGTGTGACACGTTGAGCACTGCCGCTTCGACCGCCGCCATAAAACCAGACAGGGCAATGAACGTGATAACAATCAGTACTAGTTCCAGCATGACAACCCCACCCTATCTTCGGGATGAGCGCAAAGGTTCGTTTCTTACTGCCACGACATCATGATCGATCATGAACGACCGGATTTGAATCGGTGTGCCAGAATGGGCGAATTCGCACAGCTTGCCGCATATAAGTCGCAGGGTGCACATGTTTGCCAGGGTTTGGCCGTCGCAAGATCGTCGCGTCATTCGATTGGGTATGCGTTGAGGACCCGCGATCAGCCGGAAATAACTCTGTCAGGCAGTTTCGCCTGGTGCTCGTGTATCCCTCCGTGATTTTCGTCACGCGCCCGTTAATGATTGCCTCGCAAAACGGATTGCTTTTTATGTCCGAGGCTGAACATTTGCCGCTCTTCCGCATTGGCTATTTCAACTGGTGGCTGGTTGCGGCCTATGTCGTGCTGGTCGGGGTATTCCTGTATGGGGTGCTGCGGCCGCGACGCAAAAGCGAGTGGAAATCGGCGGGCGTCGCGCAGGCCTGGGTGATCGCGCTGTATGCCGAGATGTACGGACTGCCACTGACGGCGTACCTGGTGATGGGCGTGTTGGGTCATTCGCAAGCGGATGCAGAGACCCATTTCAACGGTCACCTGTGGCCAGTTTTGCTGGGCATTGACCAATCGGTGGTCGAGCAAGCCCAGTTCATTACGACCGTCGTCGGCCAGACGCTGATTCTTGTCGGAGCGATACTCGCCCTGGTCGGTTGGCGGCAAATCTACAAGGCGGTACGCAGAAACGAAATCGCCGATACAGGGCTTTACCGCTATATACGGCATCCCCAGTACACCGGTTTCTTTCTGTTCCTGTTGGGCAGCGTGATTAACTGGCCAACGTTGCCCACGTTGCTGATGC